>JBJKSY010000486.1:0-4877 GCA_046703645.1 Cyclobacteriaceae bacterium | reverse complement strand
CACGGCCGGCAGCATCGACAAGAAATGATGACAGTTCATCAATTGTCAACCCGCAGGTAAACGGACAATACCATACTTCCAGCCCGGCCCCGGCAGCCATTCGTGCCGCTGATTCAAGACGATCCGGATCACCGCCCGTTATTCGCACAGCATTGCAATGCAAATCGTTTTTTATAATCTGCATTTCACGCTGAATTATTTTTTCATCAAATATTTCTTTTGTGCATACGCCTTCGTTAATGAATCCAGTGTCATAGGTAATTCCTTTAATTCTCATAGGATCGATGTGTTATATTTTTTCGAAGATAAAGCTGAAATAACCCCGGGGAATTAACAAAGGATAAATAATGAATAATGCTGATAATAATTTTCAGGTTTGTAAACTTTTAACTCTTTTTCGTATCCTGCTCAAGGAGACCTGGGTGATGCCCAGATAGGTTGCAATATATTTAAGGGGAACCCTTTGGATTATATAGGGGCGTTCTTTGAGCAGGTTTAAATATCGTTGTTCAGGCGAATCTGTTATAAAAGAAATGAACTGTTTTATATAACTGTTTTGCCGTTTAAATGCATCTTCAATTGCTTTTTCCTTAATGCCCGGTAACATGCTTAAATCCTGCATAATTAATTTCCATTCTTTTTTATGCAGCCAAAACAGGGTACAGGGTTCAATGGTTTCTATAGTGAAATAACTGGGCAAATTGTTCCGGAAACTCTCGCCGGAAGAAACGAATTCGTTTTCAAAAAAGAATTGAAAGGTTATATCCCTGCCTTTATTATTCACCCAGGCTCTTATGCACCCCTTTTCTATCAGGAAAACTTTTTTAGCTCTCTCCCCCTCTCTTATTAAAACAGTCCCGGCAGATACTTCTGCGTGATGCCAGTATGCCCTGTATTTATCCCAGCTGTCCTTTAGCTCAGGATAATTGATATTGAATTTATCGAAAAAGTTTTCAGATTGTTTCATCAACTCCGGGTATGTGGAAGGTCCTGTTATTTAAACTAACTGACTATTTCAAAGACTATCCAGTTGATTAATAACATACTCAAACAAATAATTTATTCATTTGTTTCCGGGTTTTGAATTTAATTCAATATTTGAAATTTTCTGCAAGCCGGCATGCCTAAAATCAAATCCGATATTGTATTTTAGGGACTCAACCTTAAATTCAACTCCTTCATATTAATAAAGAGTTTAATTATGATCCCCGGTAAAGACCTGTTTGCATCAAAAATATCAGCGATGGGGTTCTCCGGCCGGGAAAATAATTAATTTCCCTGAGCAGAAAATTTTATGAATTGGTGGACTCTCGGCTTTTTGGAAATAGACAAAACAAAGTTCAATCTGGTTGGTGGTAAAGGCGCCAACCTGGGTGAACTGTCCCGGATTGAAGGAATAAGGGTCCCGGCCGGCTTTTGTGTTACCACGGAAGCCTTTAAAAAAATCGTTGAGGGAAACTCTGCCATTGATGGATTACTGGATGCATTATCACTTTTAAATGTCAAAGACCACAAACAAATCGGTGAGATTAGCAGAGAAATTCGCAGGATCATTGAGGAGATCCCGGTTCCGGATGAGATAAGGGAGGAGGTCCATGACCATATTTCCGGTCTAGGTGAAAAAAATGCCTTTGCAGTACGCTCAAGTGCAACTGCCGAAGACCTGCCATCAGCTTCCTTCGCCGGCCAGCAGGAAAGCTACCTGAACGTGATAGGTAAGGAATCAATTCTGAAGCATATCAGCAAATGCTGGGCGTCGCTGTTTACGGAAAGGGCAATCTCTTACCGTATTCAGAATGCATTTGATCACCGCAAAGTCAGCCAGGCTGTTGTTGTTCAAAAGATGATTTTCCCCTCTGTATCCGGTATATTGTTTACTGCCGATCCCGTCACCTCAAACAGGAAAGTGTTATCCATTGATGCCGGCTTCGGGCTTGGAGAGGCCCTTGTCTCGGGGCTGGTAAGTGCCGATAATTATAAAGTGAAGGAAGGTGAAATAATCGATAAGAAAATCTCAGCCAAGAAAAGGGCTACTTATTCTCTTAAGGGAGGAGGTACAATTTTTCAAGAGATTGAAGCTGATAAACAGAATGAACAGGCGTTGACTGATAAGCAGATCCTGGAGCTTACACGCCTGGGAAGAAAGATCGAAGAGCATTTTACCTGCCCGCAGGATATAGAATGGTGCCTCGCTGAGGACAGGTTTTATTTTGTCCAGAGCCGCCCAATCACTACTTTATACCCCATTCCCTTATCAAAGGATCAGGGTAACCACGTTTACCTTTCCGTAAGTCATCAGCAAATGATGACCGACCCGATGAAACCCCTGGGGATATCTTTCTGGCAATTAACGGCCGCCCGGCCCATGTTCGAGGCAGGGGGAAGATTGTTTGTGGATATATCCGCTCAACTGACTTCCCCTTCCGTCAGGAAGTCATTATTGGATATGATGGAACAACACGATCCGCTCATGAAAGATGCAATTATGACCATCCTGGAACGGGGAGAATTTATTCACACCACTATGTCTGAGGAGGAAGAACCCGCTGCCGGCAATAACAAAATAGAAATTCAGTCCCCCGGCTCCCGGACAATTACCGCCGGGGAGGAATTGGAACATAATCCGGACATTATCACATCCCTGATCAACCGGAATCAAATTTCTACAGAGGAGTTAAAAAATAATATCCGCTTGAAATCGGGAACGGAACTGCTTGACTTTATCCTGAAAGATATCGGGCAATTGAAGAAAATATTATTTGACCCGCAAAGCACGGCTGTATTTATGGCGGCAATAGATGCCTCATCGTGGATCAATGAAAAAATGCAGGAATGGCTGGGGGAAAAGAATGCTGCCGACACGCTTTCACAATCCGTTCCTTATAATATAACTTCCGAAATGGGTCTTGCTTTGCTGGATGTGGCAGATGCCATTCGTCCCCACCCCGAAGTAATTGAATATTTACAGGAAATAAATAATGACCCTTTTCTGACCGGTCTTATCAGGCTCAGAAGGGGAAAGGAATGCCTTGATGCGATCAATGCCTTTCTGCATAAATATGGGATGCGATGTGCCGGCGAAATCGATATTACGAAAACCCGCTGGAGTGAAAAGCCCGCCGCCCTGGTGCCCCTGATACTTAATAATAACCGGAATTTTCAACAGGGGGAAGGGAAACGCAAATTTGAACAGGGGTTCAGGGAAGCCCGGGAAAAAGAACATGAGTTGCTTGAACGGTTGCTTCAATTGCCGGATGGCGAACAAAAAGCCTCAGAGACAAAACGAATGATCGGTATTGTCCGGAATTTTATAGGTTACCGTGAATATCCTAAATTCGGCATGGTCAACCGCTACTTTGTTTATAAACAGGCTTTATTGAAAGAAGCAGAGGAACTTGCTAAAACCGGCGTTATTCAGGAAAAGGAAGATATCTTTTACCTGGCCTTTGAAGAACTTCAGGAAGTAATACGCAGAAAAATATTGGATTACGATATAATAGGAAAACGAAAAGAGGATTTCAAATTCTTTGAAAAGCTGACCCCTCCCCGTGTTATCACCTCGGATGGTGAAATTATTACCGGCGCTTATAAACGGGGAAATCTTCCATCCAATGCGATGACAGGCCTGGCTGTATCTTCGGGTGTAACAGAAGGGCGGGCCCGTGTCATCCTGAACATGGAGGAGGCTTACCTTGAAGAAGGAGATATTCTGATAACCGCCTTTACTGATCCAAGCTGGACTCCCCTATTTCTCTCCATAAAGGGACTGGTCACTGAAGTGGGGGGCCTGATGACCCATGGAGCCGTGATCGCAAGGGAATATGGCATTCCTGCGGTGGTGGGAGTTGAAAATGCAACAAGGATCATAAAAGACTGGGAAAAAATCCGGATTAACGGAACGGATGGCTATGTTGAGAAAATTTAATCGAAAGTATATATCATTCAAATTTATATTCAAAATATGTGCGATATTGACTGATTTATAAGCAGCGTTCACATTATGTGATTTGAGATGTATAAAAAATGGTAATGTTATATCAACATAAGGATGAAGGGATCAGCATTCAGGTTGAGGCAAAATTTGAAAACGGCGAATTGGTGATTGAAGGATATGATATAGGAAGTACCGTTAAAGATGTCTGGGGTGATTCCGATTATGAATATAGTCTCAGGGTCCGGAAAGCAGATATTGAACTGGTTTGCCGGGCATTGAAAATAACTTCCTGCGATGAAGCAAGCCTACTGCAGGAAATAGCGAGGAAATTCAACGGGAACTATTGCTTTTCGGAATTTCAGAAATTCCTGGATTCAAACAAGATTAAGTATGAAGGATTTTCATGGACGTAAAAAGATAAAATCAGGATCAGGAAATCAAACCGGCAAGTAATTCAATAGTGAAATAATCAGTTAATATTCAAGAGAAAAGAATTCCCATATCTATTTTTTCAACCCACCAACCAGAATAATTTACTGTATTTCAAAGTAGCCGGGTAATTCCCATATAATATTAAGCCTTTAAGAAATATCTTATATTTATTAGACGTTCCATATTTTGGATGAATGCAGTTAACATTAATGAAATCAGTCGCCCTCCTGGCCGGGCAGGCCTCGTGAACCCGTTTCAGCCGCTTTTAATCCGCACAAGGCCCTGCTAACCCGAAGATGAAAAGAAGGCTTCACCGGTTTCACTGGTTATCAACGCCATAAATGAACTTGTTAAAATTGAAGAATTTCATGCTTACCAGGTAGATTTCAAAGGACAGGGATGTTACTTGTGCGTGGGCGTCCACGAGCGGCGTGGCCCCATTGAGGGCTGTGTGTCGACAAGCCCTTGTAGGGTGGGACAATTGAAATGGGTTTTAAGATGTCATCAGATA
>JBJKSY010000485.1:0-10208 GCA_046703645.1 Cyclobacteriaceae bacterium | reverse complement strand
TTTTCATGGATGTGATGATCGATGCAAAGAATGGCTTTGAAATATTAAGCGGGATCTATTATCATCATGCAAAACCTTATGTCATTTTCGTGACCGGATATGAAGAATATGCTGTCAGGGCCTTTAGGCAGGATGCCCTTGATTACCTGTTAAAGCCTGTTGATAAGGAGGAACTTGTCCAGGCTGTCGGGAAGTTTATTCAACAAAAAAACAAGGACCTGCAATATATTAAGATCAATGAGTTTATAAGTCAATTCCAGCGGCGTATCCGTTTCAACACGCGGGAAGGTTTTATCCTGCTAGATTCCAAGGACATTCTTTATTGCGAAGCAGACAGGAATTATTCCAAGTTATACCTGGTGAGCGGGAAACAGGAAATTGTGAGCATGAATCTCGGGGGACTTGAGGAGAAACTTCCGGCCAGCATTTTCAAGAGGATCAGTAAATCCTATATCATAAATATAGAGTACTTATATAAAGTAGACCGCAAGAAGAAGATATGCTCTCTTATCAATAACGGGAACAGCATCGTACTGCCGGCATCGAGAGAGAAACTGCTGCAGTTGGAAATATAGATATATCCTAAGAAGTTTTATTTAAAATGAAAGTAAATTCAACAGGAAATGCCAATTTAAAAGCATAGAATAAAATTATATATTAGGAAAGTGCAATTCGGCAATGTAAAAATTTAAGATCTTTTATTAAGATGAGCTCCCCATTTAGTTAAAAACAGAATACTTGATCTTCTATGGGCCATTCAATCAATTATTCATTAAAAAGTTCGTTAACTTCTTCCGGCGATAAGGCTCGATTATATAATCTGATATCATCCATTTTGCCCGATAATTGAGCTGATCCGGTTGCTACATATCTTCTTTTACCAAGATACAGATCACTCCACGCCGTAATGGAATTATTATCTAAGGATTTCGTATCGATCAAATCTCCATTTAAGTACAAATTAGCTGAGTTACCGGATCTATCCAGTATGGCTGTAATAAAATTCCATTGATTAAATTTTACTTTTGTATAAGTATCTGTATGATGTGTCCAGGAATCATCATAATGCCAATAGGCATCAAGGGTTGTATCACTATGTGTTAGATAAAAACCATAACCGGAATAATCAGAATTCCCATCATCAATATCCAACACCCAAGTTTCAGCTCCTGAACCTAAAGAGATAAAATAAACCCAGAATGAAATGGTGAATGATCCATTATCGGGCAATAAAGAATTAGAATTTGAAATTACAATATAGCTTGTTGAGTCATTAAATAAATAGGCTTTATTTGGAATTCCGTATCTATCGGCTGTAAGCAGTGCTTTATTAACATTACCGTTATGACCATTACCGCTTTCATCGTTAGCATTTCCATTAAATGGAAAATATGCGACTAGACCATCTGAAGGTATCCAATTCACCAATATTGTTAAGTTGCCCGTAAGTAACCTCATTGAAATTTTTACATTAGTGGTCTTGCCTGGACTAACTTTGGCAGATCCATTCCCGGTTGCAATGGAATCTTTATTTGAAAAGGCAATTACAGATATTAAATAATCACCAGTTATAAGATTATTAAATAATCCTGATGCGAATGTAGAGTCGGATGAAATCAATAATTGACCTTTAATTTGTGAGGGGCCGGATATAGCCACTCCTATACTGTCAATGCTGATTCTTAAAGCATCCTTTATGCTTGACAAAGGCATTGTTAGAGTAATATATCCCTTTTGGGGAGAATTTTCATAACTGATGGAATTTGAGCAAGAATAACAAATGCTAATTATTAGGAAAGCTGTCAATACTTTTTTCATAGTTGATCAGAGATAAAAAATTAAAAAATCAAATCAAATTTATGGCGAATTAAAATGATTAAAAATTTAATTCCCGGTTATTGTACAAACTATATAATTTAAAAGTTGATAGGATAAACCTATTTAACCAACATGGAATTAACGCAGATAATGGGAACCTTATCCGGGTGAAAAAATGTAATATTTGATTTTTTAAAAAGTTTATTTATATCTTCACAGCATGTAAATTTCTTATATACAAGGAATAATCATTCAATACAAATCTATTTTTAGGAAGCGTACCTGAAATGAGTGAGTGAGTTGGTTGGATAAAAGCTATGGTAAATCCCGAAAGATTAATAGTTCGTACGTTAAAGTTTATATTTCTCCTAATAGAATTAACAAATTTTTAATTTTTAATAATTAATAGGTTCATTTTTTAAATGTAAAGGACACCTTATTATGTGTTTAAAATTTTTATATTTTTTAATCTTATCATGGATATTACCTCGATTCTTAATCGGACAAAAAATATCTCAGCAATTTCCGGATGTTAAAGGAGATACTATTATCATCCATTATAACCTGGAAGGCGTTGTTCCGAATCAGGTTTTTATTATTAATGTATATACATCTTACAATGATTCGGAGCCGGTAAAATATGTTTCCGGAGTTGTTGGACCTGGGATAAAACCTGGAGAAAATAAAATAATTATTTGGCAAGCTAAAAAGGAAATTAGGGGATTCAAAGGAAAATTAACCATCAATCTGCAGGCGACAGTTCAGTTTACTCCTCTTGAGAATTTAAAATTAAGCGCATATAAAAAGCTGAAACGAGGAAAATCCTACGATATATTCTGGCAGGGAGGTGAATATAGGCAACCTTTAAAAATTGATTTAATAAAAAATGATCAAACGATTTTTTCAAGCATTATTCCAAATGATTCAGGATACGCAAAATTGGACATCCCCAAAAGGATAAAGCCTGCTAAAAATTATATTTTAAAATTGAGCATGACTTCGAGTCCCAATAATTATACGCAGATAAATGGTATAATAATAAAGAGAAAAATGCCTGTTGTTCTCAGTATAGGGATAATTGCGACAAGCATAGCCACAGCTTATTGCTTAAATTATATCTTTAATAATAATTCTTCAGAATCAAATATTCCGGATCAGGTTCTGCCATTTCCTCCTCCACATCCAACTGATTAAATACAATCTATTATTTCTTTAAAGAATAATATGAACATAAAGACTAAGTTATCAAGATCTAAAAAATTTCTGGAAATTTTTTTCCCGGTATTACTTATTTCTTATTTTTTAAATCAAACTTATGCTCAACCTTATGTTTGGCATAAAATTGCAACACCTGCGAATACTTATTTAACGGGTGTTTTTTTTGTCGATTCAAATTATGGATGGGCAGTGGGGAATAATGGAGTTATTATTAGTTCAACTGACGGAGGTAAATCATGGTCGTTGCAGAAAAGCGGGACGACTTCTGTTTTAAAAGGAGTATTTTTTATTTCGACAACTGTGGGATGGGCCGTGGGGAATAACGGGGTTATATTACACACTATTGATGGAGGAAATAATTGGACAGTCCAATCATCCACTAATAATCAGGGTTTAAAATCGGTATATTTTACATCAGCTACTTCTGGTTGTCTGGGGGGGTATCCTTCAGAAATTTATAAAACAACAGATGGCGGGAATTCATGGAATAAAATTTTAGATTATAATTCATTGGGTGGGGATGTTTTTACTATTGTGAATTTTTCATTTAATTCTTCCTCGCTTGGATGGACTGGAGGAATTAACAAATACATATTAAAAACAACAAATGGTGGTAGTTCATGGACAAAGGTTTCCTTAAATACAACTATGGATATATTTAGTGTTTTTTTTAGCTCCCCTTTGAAAGGATGGGTTTTTGGTCAGGATGGATATATTAGTAAAACGATTGATGGCGGTTCTACATGGACTGATCAGTCAAGTGGAACTTCCAATTATCTTTTATCCTCATTTTTTACTTCCGATAATTCAGGCTGGGTGGTTGGTGAAAAAGGAACTTGTCTCTATACAAGCGACGGTGGGGCGACCTGGAATTCACAAATTGGATTAACATCAGATCTCAATTCCATTTATTTTATATCCTCAGCTGAAGGATGGATTGCTTCCAGTGATGGCTCTGTCTGGACAACTAAATCATTCCCACCATCTGTTCCCCAAAACTTGACCGCTTCGCCGGGCAATGGAAATATAACCCTGAATTGGGATAAGAATACTGAATCTGATGTTCAGAAATACAGAATATATATTGGCACAACTAGTCCCGCCTCTATCCTAACCGATTCTACTCTGGCAAATGATCAGTCTTCGGATACAATCATAAATTTAATTAATGGCCATCTTTATTATTTTAGGGTGACAGCTGTAAATAATGAAGGTTTTGAAAGTGATTTAAGCAACGAGGTATCTGTTTCACCCGAAGGCCTGGTTGCGTGGTATCCTCTAAACGGGAATGCAAATGATTATACAGGTAATGGAAATGACGGAACACTAAGTGCAGTTAATTTCGTCACTTCCGGTACCAGGAAATATGCCAGATTATCAGCATCGGCCTATGTAAATATTCCGGATAACAATTCATTCGAATTTTCATCCTCCAACGGCATAACGTTAGAATCTAGGGTTCGGCAAGAACTCGACTCAAATGGTACAATTTTAATAAAAGAAGGATTAGGCGGAAGTATCGATGATGAATATTCCATAGGTATCACATCGAATGGTCAACTGATTGGAAGCATTAATGGTATTTCACAAAACAAACAGATAGTATCAAAAAAAATAATTTCTTTGAATCATTGGCATGATATAGCCCTTGTCTGGGACCAGGTGTCAACTGATCTTTCCATATTTATTGATGGGGTAAAGGACAGTACGGTTTCTTCAGGAATTTCATCTATTCAAAACACAACGACGGCAATAAGATTAGGGCATGCATTACAATCCTACATGAATTCCTTTATAGGATCTCTTGAGAATGTCAGGATTTATAATCGAATGCTATTATCGCAAGAAATTCTTCAACACGCAGATAATTATCCGCCGGATACATTAATTGGAATAGCGGGAGACAGTATGGATACTCTTAAATGGAGTTCAGAGCGTATTGACCATATAAACAGATATAAAATATATAGAAATAATATTTTAATTGATAGTGTAATGGTCAATGATTTATCCGATACAATTTATGTGGATAAAAATGTTAATAATTACACGACATACACATATTATATTAAAGCAGAAGATAATTCAGGTTTAATTAGCGAACCTAGTGAAACAATTAATCTTACTCCTTTTGAAATGGGATTGGTCGCTTATTACCCATTTAATGGAAATGCAAATGATTTGAGCGGCAACAACCATAATGGTACAAATTACAATGCGATTCTTTCAACCGACAGGTTTAACAATTCAGAAAATGCCTATTCTTTCAATGGAACCAATGCCTATATTGATTGCGGAAATACACACCCAACAGATATCAATTCATTTTCGGTTTCCTTATGGATTAAGCCTTTAGTAAAGAATCTTGGAGTTGATGCTTCTATCGTATGCGATGCGGGCCAATATAAAGGTTTCAGGATCTATCAATTTGGAGATTCAATTTTATTTGAATGTCAGAATAACACTATTTTTCCTTCATTATCGTGGCCGGTAAAATCGGATGACTTGAATAAATGGATTCACTTAGTTGGAATCAGTAACAATGGGAATTATAAATTCTATGTAAACGGCGGCCTTATCAGAAATCAGAACAATAATCTTGCAATTGATGGAAATGTAAATTTAAACATCGGGAAAGATACGCAAACGGCAAGGTTTTGGCCTGGATTCATTGATGATATTAAACTGTTTGGAAATGTGTTATCCGAAAGGGAAATATTTAATCTTTATGGGAACTATTCACCGCCGGATACCTTGGTTGGCGTTGCTGGTAATGGAGAGAATACCTTAAAATGGAGCTCGGAACATATTTCTGCGCTTAAGGAATATCACATATTCAGGGATGGAAGTTTAATAGACAGTGTAATGGTTAAAAATATTGTTGATACGGTTTTTGTTGACTCATTAGTTAATAATTTTCAGACTTACAACTATTATATAACTTCAATTGATACTCTGGGCAATGAAAGCCAACACACTGATACGATTTCTTTAATTCCTCACATCCAGGGATTGGTTGCCTACTATCCTTTAAACGGGAATGCAAATGATGAAAGTGGGAATGGGAACCATGGCACTGTAACTGGGGCGACTTTAACAGAGGACAGATTTGGGAATCAGAATAGTGCGTATTTATTCGATGGATTTAACAATAAAATTGATTGTGGAAATAATCCTGTTCTACAATCAAATGATATAACAGCATCATGTTGGGTAAAATATGAAGGGACAATACCCATAAATGAAGCCAGCTATACAATTCTTAATAAAGCTACCAAGGGAGTTGACGGATGGAATATATATGCTTCAGGTTACTATTTTGCATCTGAACCTTCGAACGGTGGGTCTTGGTTACAATTTCTTACTCCTGATACATTAAAACCAGGGTACTGGTATAACATCGTTTTAACCTATAATAGCAGTACAGAAACAAATGCGCTGTATTTAAATGGAGTCTTAAGTTCCACAGAAAATTTTAAACAAGATCCTGCTCTTAGTACAAACCTTGAAATTGGCAATGGTTATGATACAAAAGGGAGTTGGGGGATACATGGTTTTCCAGGAATTATTGATGATATCGAAATATTTAATCGGGTGCTAGACCCAAATGAGATTTTTGAACTTTATGCTAATTATCACCCACCGAACATCTTGATTGGTGCAGCCGGGAACCGGAATGTGACATTAAAATGGAGTGCAGAGAGGATGTCCATACTTAAAAAATATCACATATTCAGGAATGGATATTTGATCAACAGCGTCATAATTAATAGTGCGGCGGATACAGTTTATATCGATTCCTTAGTTAATAATTTTAATGCTTATACATATTTTATCACTTCAATAGATACTCTTGGAAATGAGAGCCAACCGTCAGATACTATTACTTTAATTCCTAAGCCAGAGGGATTAATAGCATATTATCCCTTAAATGGGAGTGCGGAAGATTTATCGGGGAATGGTAATACCGGAAGTCTTTATGGTACAATCAATGATATGGACCGTTATAACAAGGAGAATCAGGCCATAGCCTTTAATGGTACAAGTGATTATATCCTAACTGAGGCAAATAATTTTCTTGACAGCATGGGTAAAGGGTCCGTTGAATTATGGTTCAAGATCTTTTCATATAATGACCAGGGATTGTTATTTGCCTATTCTACTGATGGATCACTTAATTCTAATTTTGTTATTTCAATATACCAGGATAAAATATGGATATCCGAGAAACACTTTACGGGAAAACAGCCTTATTTCACAGGAACCACCGTCCTAAAATTAAATAAATGGTATAATCTTATTGTCAATTGTAACGGTACAAGTCCGGATGAAGCTTATTTAAATGGCATTAAAGAAACCTTGGATTATTACGATGACGGGTCAGGATGTAAAGGTACATTTTGGTTTTCTTCTATTCAAGATATTTTAACCTATGACCATTATCTTTCGCTGGGTGCCCTTCGACGGGGAGGTGCTCCCGAAGGATTTTTAAATGGGATCATTGATGATGTCCATATATTTGACCATCCATTGAGCGAAACAGAAATCCTGGAAAATTATGCGAATTATTATCCTCCGGATACATTAATAGCTTATCCTGGAGACATGCAGGTCGGTCTGAAATGGAGTTCGGAAGGAATGAGCAGAATTGACCGATACCTCATTTACCGGGATGGAACTTTAATTGATAGTGTGAAGATCATCGGGACATCAGACACAATTTATACGGATAAAGAATTGATCAACGAACAGAAATATCATTATTTTATAGTCTCAATTGATAAATTAGGCAATATAAGCCAACATTCTGATACTGTATCTTCAACGCCTTCATTCAAAATATACAACAGATTACCGGATACCTATATAGTCTATAATTTTGATGAAGGTTCTTCTTCCACCATTCCGGATTTGTCAACTGACAAAAACAGAAATGGAACAATACAAGGGAGTGAAATCTATACTGCAGGACCTATTGGACGGGGCAAAGCCGTATCATTTGATGGAAATTGGCAGATTGTTGTAGATAATTCAACACCTGCTGATTTATCATTAACAGGAAACTGGAGCTTGGCTTTTTCTGTTTATTCACAGGACATAACCCATTGGGGCAACGGTTTTATACAGCGTTATTATAGTTCATCCAATTGCATAGGTCAGGGTTTTTACCTTTTTGGGAACAATGGTTTAATTTCATCATGTGAATTCGAATCACAACCTATATTGAATTTTGGCCCCTTATTAAGTGGATGGAATCGGGTAATTATTGTGCACCGAGCAGATCAAAACGGAGATATTTATATTAATGGAAGAAAGGTGCTTAAGCGGATTGACATGTCCTTCACCGAGTCATTTACTAAACAATTATCCATTGGCGGGAATTATCAAAATAACGGATGTTATGGAATTGATTATGCGAGTAATGTAACACTCGATGATTTAGTGTTATTCAAAGATACACTTTCATCTGATCAGATTTCTTATGATGGACTTATCACCCCTTTAGGTTTATATCATGGCAAAGGATTGATTGCCTATTATCCATTGAATGGGAATGCAGTAGATTTAAGCGATAACGGGAATAATGCTGCATTATATGGGACCATAAACTCAGCCGACCGTTTCGGGTCTGTCGATAAGGCAGTTTCCTTTAATGGTATATCTGATTATTTTCTTACACCGGCCAATAACCTTCTTGACAGTGTAAATATTGGTTCACTTGAGCTCTGGTTCAAATCAAATGACATTATAAATCAAGGCTCATTATTCACCTATTCTACAGATGAGTCTGTAAATTCTATTTTTGATATTGAAGTACAACAGGATCACATTTACTTTTCCATAAAGAATAATAATGAAAAACAGCCAGTATTTACCGGAAATACTCAAATTCAAAAAAATAAATGGTATCATCTCGTAATTACAGCAGATGGAGTGAATCAGGATAAAGCTTATTTGAATGGTATTGAAGAATCATTAAATTATCTTGATGACGGATCGGGAGCTAATGGCATATTCTGGTTCTCAGATCTTTTTGAAATATCAACCTTTGATCATTTTATCTCCTTAGGGGCCATTAGAAGAGGAGGCGCCCCGGAATGCTTTTTTAACGGTAGCCTCGATGAAGTAAAAATATATGACAGACCATTGACGAAAACAGAGATTCTTCAGGATTATGCTAATTATTATCCTCCCGATACGTTAATTGCCATTTCCGGTGACCGTCATATTACGTTAAAATGGAGCTCAAATCATATCCCTGACCTTAACAGATACCAGATTTATAGGGATAGGATTTTGATCGACAGCGTCATGGTCACGGGTCTGGCCGATACTATTTTTATGGATGAAGGATTAATCAATAACCATACTTATAATTATTCAATTTGCTCAATAGATAATTTTGGAAATGAAAGCATACACTCTGATACTATATTTATTAATCCATCGCCTGCATTCATATATAATAAAAGTACTTATTGTCAAAACGATAACAATCCAATCCCTGATATTTCGGGTCCTTCCGGAGGAATATTTAAAGCTAATCCCGGAACAGAAATCGACCCGATAACGGGTGAAATAAATCTGAAATTATCCATTGCGCCAGCCATAGATACCGTTGTATATATTTATGGCAAAGATTCAAATGATACTTCAATCTTTATTTTAAATGTAATTCCTAATGATGACCCTGGGTTTCAATATTCAAAGGATAATTATTGTCAAAATGAAGTCAATCCGGTGCCCGTGATCACCGGTACCGGGGGAGGATCATTTATAGGATCTTTGGGTATAGTTTTTTCGGATACTCTTACCGGCGAGATCGACCTGACTTCATCATCAATTGGTGGACCTTATCAGATAATTTACATGACACCAAAAGGCGGATGTCAGGATAGTTCAGCTTATTCAATAACAATTGATACTCTTGACAATGCCACATTCCAATTTGACCGTGCATCTTATTGCCAGGGTGATACTAATCCGCTGCCCGAGATCACAGGAGTAAATGGCGGAACATTTGAAGGGCCGACACAAATAGTATTTAAAGATACACTGTCAGGAGAAATTGATCTGGCTTCATCGCAAACAGGCGGGCCCTATGAGATAGTATACAAAACACCAGCTGGTGGATGTCAAAATAGCTCAGGTTATTCTATAACTATAGACTC
>JBJKSY010000484.1:0-1978 GCA_046703645.1 Cyclobacteriaceae bacterium | reverse complement strand
TGTCCTGTCAAAAGACATCCGCAGGGTTCCCGGGGAATACGCAATTTTGCTGGGAAACCTGGGAGCTACTGATAATGAAAAATCCATGGTAGATCTTACGAGCCCGGAAAGGACCGGTCTCAAGGATGTATGCAAAGCCTGTCATGAAAAATCATATCCCGGTGCCGCAACCCATTATGACTGGGATTCACACAACCCGGCTTCTGGCGAAAGGATCGATTACATTTTATCGACCGGAAATTTCAATGTGAATTATGCAACCGTTTACAATGAGAAAGTAGACGGCCTGTTTCCTTCCGATCACTGCCCGGTGTATGCGGAATTGGAAATTAAGGAATAAGCTGAAAGTCGGGTTATTCATATTTCAAGGCATTTACCGGTCTTGTCCCGGCTACCCGCAGAACATGGTAAGTCATGGTTAAGATTGAAACTATCACTACAATTACAACCGGAACAATAAACTCCCAGGCCACGAGCGGAAATTTATAGGCGCCGGGAAGCAGATCGTAAATATATAATGACAACGGCAGCGAAAGAAGGGCGGCCAGACCAATCAACTTTATAATTTCAAAAGAAAGCAACCTGAAAATTTCTGTTACAGAACTTCCGAATACCTTACGGATCCCGATTTCCCGGGTTCGTCTTTTCACAGAAAACATCGTTAGTCCAAAAAGGCCGAATATAGCTATGATCAGGTTCAATATGGCATAAAGGAAAAATATCCTTGCCATAATATGCCATGTATGGGCCCCTCCGTCATTTTCAATCTTGTCGCTCAGCAAGTTAAATTCAAATGGATCAGTATTAAAAATATTTTTAAATTCAGAATTAATTATTTCCTTAGCCTTCCTATCTGTTCCGGATTTGATCTTCACCGTGTAATAACCCTCGGCAGTGATTCCCTTCGTTTTCAATCGCAAAACCAACGGTTCAATTTGCTGCAATGGAGAAACCCAGTTAAAATCTTTAAGAACCCCGATAACCGTATATCTGTTATTCCATATCTTCTTACCCAATGGGTCATTCAATCCCATGGCCTTCACACAGGATTCGTTTATGATACATGCACTGTCATCCGACACAAACGACCCGGAAAAGTTTCTCCCTGAAACCAGGGTCAAATCATATGTCGGAATGAAATCATAAGAGACAAATATCTTTCTCGTAAAAATCCTTTCCCCGGCAAGACTTCCTTCCCAGTTAATTTCTTCTCCTGCCGGATAAATAAACGGTACAAATTCCGACCAGGAAACATTTTCAATTTCAGGGTTATTTGTCAACTGTTGCCGGATATGATTATAAGGAACATTCTTATCTGTCAGAATATTGGCATACATCAGGAGATCCGGATCATATCCCATGTTCTTTGTAACAAGGAAATTTCCCTGGAGATAGATCATCAATCCAACTGTAAGCATAAGGATTGAAAGGGAAAATTGTACCGTCATCAGGACATTTCTTAATCCAAAACCCTTATGACGGGAAGCCATGAACGTCTGCCGGAAGGCCTGAACCACGTTCAGACGTGATTGAAAGACTGAAGGGTAAATTCCTGATAAAAATCCGGTAATAAGTGCTGCGACAAACAGCGCTATTAATAAACGCCAATTCCCCAGCAGGTCGAAATCGATCCTGGAATCAATGAGTGTTTTGTAGTAGGGCAATATTAATTGGGTAATGAACAATGAGAATACGGCGGCTGATAATGAGAAAAAAAGCGATTCAATAATAAATTGAGCTTGTAAAGACCTTCTTGTTCCTCCCAATACTTTTTTAACACCTATTTCTTTTGATCGCAAAAAGCTGTTTGCTATCTGGAGGTTTACATAATTCAGCGAACAAAGTATTAAGGCACAAACAGCAGCAAGTGATAATATCGAAATGCCGATGAGATAATCGTTATCGAATTGGGGTGATGTGTGCACTTTTTCAAGGGATCTTAAAAAAGGAAAATGATTTTTGTTATAATTATTCATTG
>JBJKSY010000483.1:0-3863 GCA_046703645.1 Cyclobacteriaceae bacterium | reverse complement strand
GATATCGTAATCAATAATGCGATAATCCAGGTAGTCAATGAACAGTCATCGCTGAATTTGACTCCCCCGTCAAGTCTTTATTTTTATTATACATCGGATACCACCAATCGAAGAGTAGGTACCACGCTTAATTACCTCGGCATTTATGACGATACAAGGTCTGCACTTATAAATCCGGCCTTTAGTGATCTTATCAATGGATATTCCGCATCGTGTACCGTATTTTTTGAAGATCACAGAAATAAGATAAATGATTATGACAAAGTTCTGATCTACCCCCCGGATGCAGAACTTTCACAAACTGTGAATCAACTTGTACTGGACCCCGGTAACGTAAAACTCAGGTTATACTACACGAAGGTAAACAAAAGATAACCGGGGAATGTGCGGAATCGTAGCGTACACAGGGCATGAGGATGCCGTTCCATTATTGCTTAAGGGCCTTAAACGATTGGAATACCGGGGTTATGACAGCGCCGGTATTGCCGTATTGAATTCCCGGCTTGAACTTTATAAGAAAAAAGGGAAAGTTGCAGATCTCGAGGAGCTGGTTTCATCCAGGAAAATTACAGGACAGACCGGGATAGGCCATACCCGCTGGGCTACCCACGGAGAACCAAACGATCTGAATGCCCATCCCCACACTTCCTCGAACGGTCAGATTGCCCTGGTCCATAACGGCATCATCGAGAATTATCAAACCCTGAAAGCTGAACTTGTTAAAAAAGGACACCGGTTTCTTGGTGAGACCGACACTGAAGTGCTCGTTCATTTTATTGAGGAGATCAAAAATGTAGAAAATTGCCGGCTGGAAGAAGCCGTAAGAATTGCTCTCACAAGGGTAATAGGGGCCTATGCAATCGTTGTGATTTCCCGGGAAGAACCCGGAGTGCTTATAGCAGCAAGAAAGGCAAGTCCCATGGTGATTGGCATTCGTAATGATGAATATTTTATCGCATCGGATGCCACCCCGATTGTCGAATACACCAAGGACGTTACCTACCTCAATGATCATGAATTGGCGGTTATCAGGAACGGGAAACTGCTTATAAAGGACCTGGATAATCTAAGCATAACCCCTAATATCCAGAAGATCGATATGGATCTTGAATCTCTTGAAAAAGGGAATTATGAGCATTTTATGCTGAAAGAGATCTTCGAACAGCCTGAGTCCATCGGGAACAGCATGCGCGGACGACTGAAGGACGGGAATGGGACCCTGGTATTGGGCGGACTGGTCAACCACATGAAGATCCTTTCGGATGCCGACCGGATCATAATGCTGGCTTGCGGAACTTCATGGCATGCCTGTCTGGTAGCCGAATATTTTATTGAAGAATATTGCCAGATCCCGGTTGAGGTCGAATATGCTTCGGAATTCCGTTACAGGAGCCCGGTAATAAGAAGGGGAGATGTATTTATTGCCGTTTCCCAGTCCGGGGAAACCGCTGATACTCTTGCTGCCATTGAGCTGGTTAAGTCAAGGGGCGCAACGGTGTTGGGAATTTGCAACGTAGTAGGATCATCCATTGCCCGGGCCACGGATGCGGGAGCATTTACACATGCAGGTCCGGAAATTGGCGTTGCCAGCACTAAGGCATTTACCTCTCAGCTAACCGTACTGTTCATGCTGGGATTAAAAATTTCCTTTAACAAAGGCTACCTGGATAATGATAAATTCCGGAACCTAATTACAGGTCTCTCCCGGGTTCCTGAAAAGGTGAAACTCTCCCTTGAATCCAATAATGCGATAAAACAACTTGCTGACCGGTATCATATGGCGGGCAATTTCCTGTACCTGGGAAGAGGATATAATTTTCCTGTTGCCCTTGAAGGCGCCCTGAAACTGAAAGAGATATCTTATATTCATGCCGAGGGTTATCCAGCCGCAGAAATGAAGCATGGTCCTATAGCCCTGATAGATGAAAATATGCCTGTTGTCTTTATTGCCACCCGGGATGCCTCTTATGATAAGATCCTGGCAAACATCCAGGAAGTGAAGGCCAGGAAAGGAAAGATTATCGCCGTGGTAACTGAAGGCGATGAAATGGTGAAAACCCTGGCCGATCATATTATATCCGTCCCCGCCGTGGACGAACCTTTTTATCCCCTGCTTACCGTGATCCCCCTTCAGTTGTTAGCCTATCACATCGCCGTGCTTCGGGGATGTAATGTCGACCAGCCGCGAAACCTTGCCAAATCCGTAACAGTGGAATAATTCCTGATCCGTTTATTAAGATTCATCACGAAGTTTTCAGATCGCCATTTCATATTCCATCACTTCCCAGAAAACTATTGAATATATCAGGAATCGAAGGAACCGGCTGAGGGCATAAATCCAGAACTTCCGGAACGGATAACCTACAGATCCCATCAGCATGGCTGAACCGGAAAAAGGTACAGGAGTCATGGCGGATACGATGATCAGGAATGATCCGTACGTATTAAGATGATAAATATATTTCGCCAGGTATTTTCTTTTAAGGAAACGGAAAATAACCGTCCCATTCAATTTATGGCCGAACCAGAAAGCTGCCAGGCCTGCAAGATAAGAGATGACCGATAACAGAATACAGAAATGAATATAAACCTCAACGCTACCTGCCTGTGTGGCCCAGATAAAAAATATTTCAGGAGGAATGATCCCGACAATCAGTTCCGAGACTGAGTAAATACTGAAAATGATCAAAGGATGATCAAATATTGGTTTCAGCCATACGAGAAAATCCAGCCGGACATATTTCTTAAACAGTATATAACCTGCCACAAATAACGCCAGCCATAATAAACCTTTCAGGAAATTGGAAATAAAGAACCTGGTTCCCTGAGATAGCGCCATAATTGAAGGAATTAATGATGACAGATTAAAGATAGAGCATTTGATTTATTAATTTTATGCCATGAGAATAAAATCTTTTTAGTGAACTTTAGGACCCCGATTTTTAAATAAAATAAACATGGATAATAATCTTGAGGAACAGTTACGGGTTGCAATCCGCGATGTTAAAGACTTTCCAAAACAAGGCATTCTTTTTAAGGATCTTACAACCGTATTCAAGAACCCAGGACTTCTTTCATCAATTACCCGGCATCTATACGAACATTATAAAAACCTTCAAATCACTAAGGTCGCCGGTGTTGAATCAAGAGGTTTTATTTTTGGCAGCACGCTGGCACTAAAACTCGGAGCGGGATTTATTCCTGTTCGAAAACCGGGTAAGCTCCCTGCTGAAACCCTGAGGATGGAATACGATCTCGAATATGGGAAGGATGCTGTTGAAATTCATAAAGATGCCATCGGCGAAAATGATATAGTTCTTCTTCACGATGATTTGCTTGCAACGGGCGGCACCTCCAGGGCTGCCTTCGACCTGATTTCAGCCTGTCATCCCCGTAAGATCTATGTGAATTTTATTGTTGAACTTGAGTTCCTGAAAGGCCGTTCGAAATTCTCACTGGGTACAGATATTTATTCAGTGGTAAAATTCAGCTAAGTGTTACCAGGTGAGACCTGTGGGCAGCGAGGAAAATACGTCAACGGTGGCGGTTGATTTATTGAGCGTATAAAAATGAATTCCCGGCGCTCCGTGTTGTAAAAGGTCGATACACTGGGCAACAGCAATATCCACCCCTGCCTGATAAATTTTCTCGGGTTTATCATGATAGGGTTCAAGCTTTTCATGAATGAAACCGGGTATTTTTGTGCCGCTTAGCTCAGAGAATTTTTTGATTTGGTTATAGTTAGTGATCGGGATGATCCCCGGGATGATCCGGGCTGTGATCCCGGCTTCCCTTGCCTTTTCAACAAACTGATAATAGGCCTTGTTGTCAAAGAATAACTGGGTGATCAGAAAATCCGCCCC
>JBJKSY010000482.1:0-3064 GCA_046703645.1 Cyclobacteriaceae bacterium | reverse complement strand
GGATATAACTCTTTTACCGGAATGGGCTGCCGGTCAAGGCATTACCGATATCATTACCTATAAAGTGGATAAAGAAATACTCACCTTGTTCATGAAGAACAAGATTAACTTTTTCATCGGAGTTCAGGTAGGGGATGCCGGATCATTGTTTAAGGAATATCTGGCGGGAAGTTTGAAATCAGACGAAAGAATTATACGGGAAATAATGTCAGGGCAGGGAAACAAAAAAAATGAAAAAAAGAAAATCAAATTATAACCGTATGATCGCCTGGCTGTCGGAAAGCCGGATTTATTTCCAGGTAGCACTGGGTGTCATCTTTTACCTTATTATAAGCTATTACAATATTTCTTTATGGTGGGTGTTGGGATTTGGTTCCTTTCTTGGCATCATATGGGGAAAAGTATTTTGCCGCTGGATGTGCCCGGTAGGGATCATGATGGAATTCATGATGAAACTTTCAGCCAGCACGGCCTTCCGCGGCATGTACCAGTATCATAAAATCGGCTGCCCGGTTGCGTGGGTATCCGGCTGGCTGAACAGGATATCTTTTTTCCGGATCCAGCTGAATCCCGATACCTGCAGGAACTGCGGGATCTGCGATGAGGCCTGCTATATGCCAGCCATCGAAAGTAAAAAATTCAGCCTTTATAAACCCGGCAAATTAAACCCGTCAGAAAATTTCAGTTGTTCGAAATGCCTTGAATGTGTTGCAAAATGCCCCAACGGAAGCCTGACGTATAAGCCGGTTATACCAATCATAAGAACTAAAGTTTAATGTTAAATCCATAAAATCAACAATTATGAAAATGCTTCAGACAGCGCTGCAGGAAATTGAAACAGCAGCCGAACTTGAAAAACTGATCAGTGAAAATGAAAATGTAATGGTTTGCTGCGGACGCATGGGTCCAATGTGTATACCTGTTTACGAAGTGATGGAAGAATTACAGGAAGAAAGATCCGGGATAAAATTCTTTACTATGGCATTCGACAATCCTGAATCTAAAATCATCCGTAATGCACCGGAATGCAGATCATTTATGGGCCTGCCATTTACCATGTATTACAAAAACGGTAAAGTGGCCAAGGCTACTACCAGTATTCAGAACAGGAGCCAGGTGACCTCGATTCTTGATGAACACCTGAAATAATGAAATTAATTTCAAAGACGAATCTGGCCAATGGGGCACAAAGGTTTCTGACCAGGTGCCCCATGTTCAATGCCCTTTGTGATCTTCGTACTACCCTTGTGAATTTTTTAAAAAGATCATATACAGGTGCAGGAACAAAAGATCAGGTAAACGGACGACATGAGTAAATTTCTCAGCGTTCACAGCGTGTCCAATTCGCATTCTGCGGTTCTAATATATTGATGATGAATTTTATAAAAGATTTGTACAGCCATATATTTCATATTAGCAAATGGAAGAATTATATGATCTGATGATTATCGGAGCCGGTGCTGCTGGTCTCACCGCCGGCATCTATTCGTCCAGGGCCAGGTTGAAGACCCTGATCCTGAATGAAGGTACTGTAGGAGGGCAAATGGTATTGACCAATGAGGTGGCAAATTACCCGGGAGTTGAAACAACCACCGGATTTAATCTGGCGAATACCATGAAAAAGCAGGCCAGGGATTTTGGATGTGTCATAAAATCCAATATCAATATCCGGGAATATAATCTTGACGGCGATATTAAAGAGGTTAAGCTTGAAGATGGCCGCACGTTCAGTTCGAGGGCAGTGATCCTGGCTCCGGGCGGCAGGCCACGTCCTTTGAATATTCCCGGTGAGGAGCAATTCAAAGGAAAGGGGATTTCCTATTGCGCCACCTGTGACGGAGATTTCTTTACCGGTAAGGATCTGATCGTGGTCGGAGGCGGAAATTCGGCACTGGAAGAAGCGGTTACATTGACCAAATATGCTTCCAGCGTAACAATTGTGCATCAGTTTGATCATTTCCAGGCCTTTGAATATGCGATCCAGGAGGCAGGAAAAAATCCAAAAATTGATTTTATCATGCAATCCGAACTTCGCGAGTTCAGCGGGGATGAATCACTGAGAAAAGTCCGTATTGAAAACCTTGCCGATAGAAGCATGTATGAAAAGACAATTGATGGAGTATTAATTTTTATCGGGTACCTGCCCAATACCGGGCCGCTTTTAAATGTTGTAGATCTGAATGCAAGAGGAGAGATCTTGGTTGACCAGGATCTGAGAACAAGCATTGAGGGTGTTTACGCAGCCGGTGATTGTATCGTGAAAAAGTACCGGCAAATAACTACCGCCGTTTCCGACGGTACTGTGGCGGCCCTGGGTGCGGCAGAGTATCTCAGGTTGAAAGAAAATATTAATGTAGAAGTTTAATCGATTTGTTATGCAGACAACATTCATTGTTCTTGGGGCCCTGTTTGTACTGGTGGCCGTATATATGGTCTACTCGGTAAGAAAGATGAAAAACCTTCCCGAAGTACCTGAAAGTGATAAAATTAAAATCCTGAATAATGGTAATTTTAAAAATATAACCCGGGGAGGTCTCACACTGGTCGATTTCTGGGCACCCTGGTGTGCTCCCTGTAAAATGATGGCACCGGTGCTGAATGAAATTGCAGAAAATGAGGGCAATATCGTTACCATAGCGAAGCTGAATGTGGACCATGAACAACAACTGGCAAGAAAATTCAATATCCGGGGCATACCTACCATGATACTTTTTGACAAGGGAAAGGAAGTAAAAAGATTTGTAGGTATTAAATCGAAACAGTTTCTCATTAAAGAGATCAAACAGGTGACTGCATAAAAAAAGCCGGAATCAGATCCGGCATTTTTAACAATTTATAAGATTGTTTTCAGGAATTTAATGCCTTGCGGCAATATTCAAGGCATTTAGCCACCTCTTTCACGGGATCGGAGTTTTTAGGTACCTCATATTCCAGTTCTATAGTTCCGGGGAATCCGTATTTCTGGTCCCGCATTAAATGCAGGAGTGGAATCAGCGGAGTATCACCTTGTCCCCAGGGCATATTCGCCTGGCCATGCTCTTTATTCTTCCGGTCTTTCAGATGA
>JBJKSY010000481.1:0-5947 GCA_046703645.1 Cyclobacteriaceae bacterium | reverse complement strand
AACCTGAAAAATATTTCTTCAATTTTTTTCATATTGAAAAAGATTTTTCGACGCGATGCAGGACCAGCCTGGCCGAAGCATTGAACAATACTATGATGATAAAGAGCAGCAATGCAGCAAACATAAGCGCGGATTCATAGTCCGGCATTGACATCATTTCCCCGTAATTATTGGCAATAAGTGCAGGCAAGGGATAACAGGCATCGAAAACCGAATGAGGGATGACAGTCATGTTTCCGCAAACCATTAATACAGCAATCGTTTCGCCGAAGGCCCTGGATATTGCCAGCACTAAAACTGCGATAATACCGGGAAGAGATTTTCTTAAAACCACTTTTTTGATGGTTTGCCAGCGTGTGGCACCTAGCGAAGCGGAGGCTTCCCTTATTTCCCCCGGTATTGAACGGAAAATTTCTATCATCAGAGAAACCATGAGGGGAATTATCATTACCGCCAGCACAATACCACCGGTAATAACACTGTATCCTGTTGAAAAATCTACAAAATGAGGAGCCAGGACACCTGAAATGAAAGGCACAATAGCCAGGGTCCCCCAGACGCCATAAATTACAGGGGGAATCCCAGCCAACAGATCAATGACGGGTTGAAAAAATTTTCTAACACCCTCTGAAGCATATTCACTAAGGTAAATTCCCGTGAACAGGGAAGGAGGAAAAGCGAGGAAAACAGCAATCGCAGTAACATATAAAGTACTTATTATGTAAACCAAAAACCCGAATTCACCTTTAAAAGGTTTCCAACTGCTTGTTGATAACAGTGAGCCAATACTTTTTTCATGAATGATGGGAAACGATTTTATAAGAAGCCCGATTCCTATTATAAAAAGCAGGAGAATACATGTAAATGTTAATCCGATCATTATAACCCGTACCAGCTTGTCCCTGAAAATTCTGTATCGCTGCATATTGTTATTTAAGTTTTGTCAACTCTTCATTGATCTTCTCTTTTGATAGATTGATGTATCCGGTTTCCCTTACATATTGTTGTCCATCGGAAAGTACCCAGCGGATAAATTCCTTTAAGAGTTTGTTATTATCCGGCTTACCTTTAGTCACAAAAAATAATTCCCGGGAAGGTGGAGAAGGATAAATACCTTTAGCAATTGCATCAACAAGGTTATCCATGGAATCATAAAAATTTTCTTCCGGATCAATTCGGCCATTATTATTAAGGTCAAGGGGAATTACCCGGATCCCGGCAACTTGTTTTTTTGAAGTATAATCATAAGCATATCCGATATTATTGAAACCTATTCCCAGTGCATCATTTTTTACTGCCAATGCCAATCCGGGATCGCCGTAAACACCATTGCCAAGAAGATCTTCCTGCTTTTTTCCTAAATATCTTGCCCAGGTTTCCGCAGCGCCGCAGGCATCGGACCGGGTATAAATATGAACAGGGGCCTGACTTTTTATACCTAATGCTGATCCCCATGTTTTAATAGTTCCGGTAATCCATATGCCGCCGGCTTCATCTTTTTTCAAGCCTTTTTTAATGATTTCCGACAGGTATGGATTTTTTGAACTGATAACTGCCACCACTGCATCTTTCGTTACAGAAATGGGAAAAGCTCCTTTACCGATCTCTTCAGGATAAATTTCGCGTGAGATCATTCCGATGTCCACCATACTGTTTAACACATCAGTCATGCCTTTTCCTGCACCCCCGGCTGAAATATCGATCCTGACATCCGGATGCAGTTTCCTGAATTCTTCAGCCCACCGAACGGTCATAGGGTAAAGTGCGAAAGCGCCTGATATCGTTAAGTGTCCCTCCAGCCCGGACTGGCCAAATATTAATTTTGGTGTCGGTGAAAAAACAACGAAAAATAAAAGGCTTAAATAAAAAATAAGTTTTTTCATTTTAAACATTAATTAAAGGATACAGAAAATAACCGGGGCTTAAAGCTGACCTGAAAATAAAACCAGAGAGGGGTCTTGTTATGGGAACCATGGCCTGCATTTTTAATGACCTCGAAACTTTCTGACATACGGGCGTATGAAATTCCGCCTTCAAGTTTTGTGGTATTATCCGGTTTATAGGTTATCGTCCAGTCATTTTCGATGCCAAGGAATTTTTTATAGGAAGTTCCGTCTTTAACATAGGTTCCATATGAATGAAATGAATGAAAGTCCCCTCTCAGTTCAATATTTTTTCCGAAATTTTGCATGATACTCAAGTAGGGATTTACGAGACCTGCGTTTCCTATATCAGTCGGGAACTTGGTGATCAGATCCAGCGACCCGTTGAACCGGTGATTGGTTCCATATAATGGGACAAAAGAATGATCGGTTGTTATTGTTGAACCGGTCGAATTTCCACTGAATACTTCAGTGCCTGCCCTGAAGGTTATTCCGGCCGGTATAGCATAACGAATTTCAGGTTGCATATACCAGGCGGAAAGGCTTTTTCCTGAAGGATCTTTGCCCCACTGGTAATACCCGCTGAAAGTCATGTAAAATGATTTATTCTCAAATTCAATCCTGCCTCCATTCGTGAACCTGTAATTGATTTTGCCGGTGTTGTTTTTTTGCTGGTAACCGTCAGAGGCATTTATGGCCGACAGAATGAATTTATCAGCGGGCCGGTACCGGAAATAATCTACGGCAAGGAATTTATAGTTTGTAAACCCATCAGGACTGTAATTGGTGCCGAATATTTGTTCCGATGACTGGTTGAAAGCAAGAGCAAGTTCGGAAGAAATATTTGTATCGTAGTATCTGAAATTTATTGCGTCATGAGTGCATCCACTGATCCTCCAGTCATTTTCGGCGAAGAGCCGCTGGTTATCAAACGAAAGCTTCTGTCTCCCGATCCGTATTGAAAAGTTTTTGTAAAGATAGGGCTCTACCCAGGCTTCAAATACCTGCAAGGTGGAGGGAGTGGTTGACCTGGGATCCTGCTGGCCCCATACACGGAGATCCTGGATAGAAAAGCGAAATCCGAAATGTTTTTCAACCTGATAATTCAACCCCAACCGGACACGTTGGTTGATGAAAAAAGAGGCACGTGTAGTGTCGTTTGGAAGTTGCTGGTATCCATTCCTTAACTCGGCCCTTGGCCTGAAATCAAGATCCATGCTGACTTGCTTATCGCCTGCATTATCTTGTAATATACTTACCTTTTGATCAGAGCCAATATTTAGTTGCAGGAAGGATTTTGCATTTTCTGGAAGGGTAGAAATCCGGGCTTCTTCAGGTATTTGCCCCCTGGCATGGATGGATATTGAAAAAATGATAACTAAATAAACTAAAGCTTTTCTCATAAAAATCGCTTATTTAAGCTTGATTTATCATATTATATAAATTCTACCAAAATAGTATAATATAATATTAAAAACCAAGAGTTAGTATCAAATAAATAATCAATCAAATACTGGCCATGATGTTTGGCGCCATTCTCCAGGCGTTTTAACGGTTGAAAAGATTCAGATCAATTTTACATCCGGAATTTTCCTCACGGTTAAATGATTTATTGATTAATTCATCGATACCTCCCTGAGGTCAAGCTTTTCCATCATAAAAAGTATAAATGACCTGGGGTTTAGTTATTTATTATGATTTGTTAAATGCCGAAAAAAAATTCTTGGAATAATCAGAGTTTCTTCTTAAACTGCCGGATTACAAGAAGTAAAAAAGAATAAAGAATCCCTTTATTGACCGGTTAATCCCGGTGATTCCTTCAGGACGGACTGGCATTCAGGGATGCAATAGATCAGCTCGAAATTCATAATTGAATCCGGATAAGGTTTGAATTAGATTAAAAATGAGAAGGTTTTCGAGGAGTTTGACGACCTCAACACAATATTTGCACAGGTATCAAAGAAATTATGATTTCGGAGGCAGTTTCAGCCGGTTTAAAATTTCAGATTTCCATATTCCGTGTATTATAAAATACTCTATTTCCAGATATCCCATTTGGATTTTGATGGGTGTATTTATTTCCACGTGTCTTCACGCCCAGGATATCATCATTAAAAAAGTAATGCTGAACAAGGGCAATGTTGAGCTTACCTATGACATTACCGATACCAATCCAGCTCATAAATATACTGTCAGGTTATACAGTTCAAAAGACAATTATGTTCAGCCTCTTGCCAGGGTTACGGGTGATGTGGGTGTTGCCGTTCCTGTAGGCGGTAACAAAAAAGTAGTATGGGAGGCCCGGCAGGAACTTGATTCAGGATTTAACGGCAGCGTTTCACTGGAGTTAAAAGGCCAGATATATATCCCGTTTCTAACATTGAACCAGTTTGAAGACTTCGGGATTTTTAAGCGGGGGAAACCCTACGATATCACCTGGTCGGGCGGACGTGGAGATAATGTCATGAATTTCGACCTGTACAGGGGGAAGGATAAAGTCTGGACCCAGCCGGATGTGGCGAATTCCGGTAAATTAAAATTAACTATTCCCAAAAATATAAAACCCGGCAAGAAGTATTTGTTCCGGATCAGTGATGCAAAGGACCCGGATGAAGTAATCTTTACAAATACATTCAGCGTCACAAGGGAGATACCCCAGGGTTTGAAGGTGGGTGCAGCATTGCTGGTGGCAGGTGGGATCTACTTTATTCTGCAACAGTTTCATACTGTACCGACCATTCCTGACCCACCTTATCCCACGAGGTAATGAAATTAAAATTGTCAAGTAACAATTATTAATATGAAGAAGTTATTGATTGGACTGATATTCGGCATAGTAAGTTTAAATGCCTATTCCCAGGTTCCTCAGACGCTTTCCTTCCAGGGTGTTCTGACCGAAACTTCCAACGGTCAGGCAGTCCAGGACGGAAACTATACTTTCCAGTTATCCATATTTAATGTGTTGACCGGAGGTACCGCCTTATGGACAGAAACCCAGTCTTCCGTACCGATTAGTCAGGGGATATATAATATTATTCTTGGAAGCGTCAATCCCCTGAGCCTGAATTTCGACCAGAAATATTACCTGGAAATTTCCATCTCAGGGGGACCCAACAGCCTTGCGGCAGAAACCCTGTCTCCCAGGACAGAACTGACAGCTTCCGGCTATGAATTAAATGCGAATTTGCAGGACCTTGCCGACGGTTCTCTTTCCGGATCTAAAGTTGGAGCAGGGATTGATGCAGGAAATATTACCGCAGGTACTTTGCCTCTTGCCCGGCTAAGCGGAATTACCTCTTCGCAATTATCATCTTCTGCAGGCATTACCAGCGGCCAGATAGTTTCAGTGGATGCGGGGACCCTCTCCAGCGGGACGGTTCCATTGGCCCGGCTCAGCGGGATAACTTCCTCCCAACTTTCCGGGACTGCCGGTATCACATCCGGCCAGATCCTCGATGGAACACTTACCACATCTGATCTATCAGCCACCGCAGGGATAACCAGCGGCCAGATAGCTTCCGTGGATGCCGGCACTATATCCAGCGGAACATTACCCCTGGCTCGTTTGAGCGGAATCACTTCGTCGGAATTATCGGCTACTGCCGGTATCACCTCAGGACAGATCCTTGACGGAACTTTAACGACCTCAGATCTGTCGGCCACTGCCGGCATTACGAGTGGCCAGATAGCCTCGGTCGATGCCGGGACAATTTTATCAGGCACAATACCCCTGGCTCGTTTAAGCGGAATAACCTCAACAGAATTATCGGCTACTGCCGGTATCACCTCCGGGCAGATCCTTGACGGTACTTTAACAACTTCAGATTTATCAGGTACAGCCGGAATTACAAGCGGACAAATAGCATCCGTTGACGCAGGTACTCTTTCTTCCGGTACAATTCCCCTGGCCCGTCTGACGGGAATCACCAGTTCCCAATTATCCAATACCGCAGGGATCGTAGATGGACAGATTACTTCACTTAGCGCCTCAAAAGTAAGCGGCATTACTGCTAATTATGTTCCCAGAAGCAATGGAACGGGGCTTGTGACCGGGAACATAGTAG
>JBJKSY010000480.1:0-2877 GCA_046703645.1 Cyclobacteriaceae bacterium | reverse complement strand
GGGCATCTTTGCCTTACCCAACATCCGGGGTGGAGGAGAATATGGCGAGAAATGGCATGAGGCGGGAACAAAAATGCATAAGAAAAATGTGTTTGAGGATTTCGAGGCAGCGGCCCGGTATCTTCAGTCGAATGGGTATACTTCAAAGGATTATACCACCATCAACGGTGCCTCAAACGGCGGGTTGCTGGTCGGGGCTGTTATGACACGTCACCCGGAGATCTGCAAGGTGGCCTTGCCGGATGTGGGCGTCATGGATATGCTGAGGTATCATCGTTTTACTGCAGGTGCCGGATGGATTTCCGATTATGGATGTGCAGATAGTTCCAAAGCTATGTTTGAATATTTATATTCCTACTCGCCGGTTCATAATATCCGGAAGGGAGATTATCCGGCGACCCTGGTTACCACCAGCGATCATGATGACAGGGTAGTTCCGGCCCATTCATTTAAATTCGCTGCAGGATTACAGGCAAACCAGCAGGGCAACTCGCCGGTGATGATCAGGATTGAAACCAAGGCAGGCCATGGAGGGGGGAAGCCCACATCAAAGATCATTCAGGAACTGGCGGACTCCTATTCCTTCGCCTGGTATAATATGAAAAGAGCACCGAATTATGCAAGACAGTGACAATAATGAAATCACAGTCAGGAAGGGAGAGCCCGGGGACCTTCCTCAGGTACTTGAACTGATCCGGGAACTGGCAGCGTATGAAAAAGCATCGCATGAAGTAGAAAACAATGTTGAATTAATGTATGAGGACGGGTTTGGACCCGATCCTGTCTTTGGTTTTCATGTAGCCTTAACGGACCGGCGGGTCGTAGGACTGGCAGTGTATTATTACAGGTATTCCACATGGAAAGGTAAAATGCTTTATCTTGAAGACCTTATTGTAACTTCTTCGTGCAGGCGGATGGGAATCGGGAAAAAACTATTTGAAGCAACCATTGAGGAAGCCAAAAAAAGCCGGTGCCGTGGCATGATCTGGCAGGTAATAGAATGGAATGAGCCTGCATTTGAATTTTACAGGAAGTATGATCCTGTCATTGACCCGCAATGGGTAAACTGCCGTTTAACGAAAGACCAGATCGATTCCTATAGCCCGGTATCCTGAAGCACCGTCATGAATGCCGCGTGACGATGACCGAATTTTTCCTGTAAGATTCGGGTAAATTCCGGAGCCTTCTCCGATAAAAATGCATTCAGGTTTTCCAGGGTTGACGTAAAAAACTGTACTGCATAGTTGATGCTCCGGTCTTCCTCCCGCCCGAGTAACCTGTATACCTTGTAGCGGTCAAAGTAACCGGTCTTCATAATTTCCACAAGGTAATATTCCTGCAGCCAAAGGATCCATTCCGATTCGATGTCAGTATCGATGTTAAATGTGATATTATACAGTATCATTATTTCAACCTGTAAACCGGAGACTCCGGAGTTCTGAAAAGCCAAATTACAGAGGATGTCAAATTTCAGCAAATTTCCGGCAGCCGGCCAATGACTTTTTATCCTTATCTGAGAACAGTTTATTTTATAAAACTTTGTTTTTCAAGGGAGAAAGAACTTATTTGACCTAATCGCCCGGGTTAATCCCATTCCTGTCAAACATTTTTAAATAAACTATTGTTATAATCAACAACCGGGGAGAAATCGGGGAATAACCTTCGTATTTTGATGTACTTGAATTTATTTTTTTATAATCACTATAAGATTGATTACACTGTAGAATGATATAAAGTGGCAACGTATTCCATTAAGGATCTGGAACAACTTTCGGGGATCAAAGCTCATACATTGAGGATCTGGGAACAGAGGTATAATTTTATTAAACCCAAACGAACCGACACCAATATCCGTTTTTACGATGATAATGACCTGAAACTGGTTCTGAACATTTCCCTGCTGAAGGATAATGGTCATAAAATAAGCAAGATCTCCCGCATGTGCTTCGAAGAAATGCAGCAGGAGGTGGTCAAGCTGACAGAAGAAAAACTTTCCTTTCCCGAGCAGATCCATGCCCTGACCCTTGCCATGATCGATTATGATGAAGAACAATTTGAAAAAATAGTATCTGCCAATATTATCCAGTACGGTTTTGAAAGCACCATGATGGACCTGGTTTATCCGTTTCTGAATAAAATCGGCGTTATGTGGCTTACTGGATCGGTATGTCCCTCACAGGAACATTTTATCTCCAACCTGGTGATCCAGAAGCTTCATGCGGCTATCGATTCAATCAGTATCCCGTCACAGCCTTTCGGCAAAAAATATCTTCTCTTCCTGCCGGAAGGCGAGCATCACGAACTTTCGCTGGTACTCGCCTGGTACCTTATTAAAGTCCGTCAGGAAAAAGTCATCTATATAGGCGAGCATATAAACCTGCGATATATAAGGAAAGTATACCGATCCCAGAAGCCTGATTACGTATTTACCGTATTAACGACCTGCCGTGAAGCAGTTCAGACCCAATCTTATATAGAAGAAATTTCTGCGGAATTTCCTGATAGTACAGTCCTGATCACGGGAAGGCAGGTGGTGGGTAATAATCTTAAACTGCCTGCCAATATTAAAATCCTTGAAAGATTTGAAGACCTTGCAAAATTTTGTTCAGTGAAATAAGATAAATGCCCGACAGGGTCACTCAAACGGATTCTGTTTTCAGTCAAATCCGGGAATTTCAATAAATCACCGCCATTTTTTATCAAAATCATCATTTCTACTGCTTTTCCGGCTTTAACAATATTTAACCCGTGACTTATTTAGAATTATTAAAAAATGTTTATTTTTTTGGCAAATTTGTTTAACAAAATATTATATATTTGTTGAATGTATTTATTGATTTATTAAACAAAAATACTGATTTAGCATGACTGCACTTG
>JBJKSY010000479.1:0-2127 GCA_046703645.1 Cyclobacteriaceae bacterium | reverse complement strand
TTGAACAGGTTCTTCCCTACTCCATCGGGATCACCCTTGCCGGCCTGCGGGTTTTTCATGGTTTTATATTTTTCAGGAACGACCCAATCGCCGAATTTCCTGTTGGGGGTGGTAAAAGCTAGGAATTTAAGGGCGAATGCCATTACCAGGATTCCTCCGAAAAGTGACGAAAAAACATTTTTCATTTCAACCTCCTTTTAGTTTATTTTAATAATTTTTCTCATGCAATTTTTCTGCCAAATTAAAATTTAAGTCATGTTAGTTGTACTCCCTGCGGCCTTTTTTACTCGGACAATTCTTATTACGGCCATTACAAAGTGGAACCTGGCCGCCGAAAGCACAATAAATACGGAAATTATCATCCATAAGGGTGCTTCATTCGACCAGAGCTGTCTGGGAAGAGGTTTTAATACAAATGATACGGGAGTTCCCCAAAGCATGGCTTTCCGGGTATTGACCGTACCATAGGATTCGTTATCATCCACCCTGGCAACCAGGTTCAATGTTCCGGTAGAATCACCGGGAAGCCCGTCCGGAAATTCTATGCTTCCCTTGCCTTCAGGATCTGTTTTTATCTGCCCGATCTGCAGAATACTGTATAATCTTTGTACGCCTACATTAATATCCAGACCTTCAACCGGTATCTTTTCTCCTGCACTATTCAATTCATATGCCTCTACGTTTACGGTTTTTACGGAATCAACAAGGCCGGTTGTCATATCCAGGAGCAGGTCCTTGACCGTAATCTCGCTTCCGCTTTTCCTGTATTTATCATTTCCCGCGTAAGCCGCATTGAGCGTGCTGAATCCATCCTTGTCGGTTATAAGCTTATATCCCGATTTGATGAGCAGTTCCGCGGCGCCGTTTTCGTCTGTAGTAAGCTCTGCCAGGTCGATTGTTGAATCATTGGCGCTGACGGTGAGCTGTACTTTGGCGCCTTCAATTTGCACCATATTTTTACCGCGCCCGGCAATAAGACCCACGGTAAGTTTTTTATCATTATTGTTCAGTTTTTCATACTTCAGGGTCAACCGGGTTCTTTCCTTGCTTTCGTTATCCTGAGCCAGCAATTGGCCGGCAAAAAATATGAGTGCCAGTGTAAAGGCTACCAGTGCATTATATGTTAATTTTCGGCTCATTGTAATTTTCAGTCAACCATTATTAGGAACCTTGTATATTGTAATCAAGAACCGGCTTCGTATGACCTTTATCCTCGATCTCGGAAACAGGGATGATCGGTGCAATTTTCGAAGCAATCTTGAAAATGAGGATCATCAGCGCAACCCCGGAAATCGTCAACGCCAGCTCTACCCATGAAACTGTGTAATGTGCCCATGCAGGCCTTGTATCCTGGATAGGGAAAAACGGAGTTTCAAGGGTTGGGATAACGATGAGATATCTTTTAATCCATAACCCGACAACTACCAGAAAGGATGTCAGTGTAATGGTATTGACGGACCGGAACCAGGGAATGGAAAGCACGATCAGCGGCAATACCATGGTTAATACAATATGCAGATGGGAAAGCCATCCGAACTGGGGTGAAAAGAAAAGCAGCCGGAAAAGCCGTGAGGTGGTTTCTGTGATATTATACCATTGCGTGATATATTCACTGAAGGAGAAATAGATATAGAACAGGCAGAAAAACAGTAACCCTACCGACATGTAAGTGAAATGCTTTTTTGTGATAAAGGCATCCACATGATAAATTTTATTGTATATCCACATAATAAAGATCAGAAGGGCGATGCCTGAATAAGCGGCAGTGATCACGAAATAAGGGCCGAAAATCGTGCTGTGCCAGCCGGGCCTCAGGCTCATACCGAACAGCCAGGAAAGCAACGAATAAGCTATTACTGCTGTCGGTACTATGATCAGGGCCATTATGTCCAGCGCCTGTTGAAGATTTTTTTCCTGGACCGGGTTACCGTTGTACCCGAGTGAGAGAACACGGTACACATTCTTTCTCCATTTGGATACATGTAAACCCGTATAATCCCGGAGTTTAGCAAAATCCTTTATATGGGTCATATAAAGAAAGGTGATGCAAAAGAACAGGTCCGTGGTAATTGCGATAACGTCCCATGTGATTGGTGACTGAATCCTGCCATGCAGGAAAAGAAAATA
>JBJKSY010000478.1:0-3258 GCA_046703645.1 Cyclobacteriaceae bacterium | reverse complement strand
ATTAATAATCCTGCTCCGAATTATTGGAAAGAATTGATACCTGAAAGTGAAAATGTCATATTTGAATGGTATACATCCGGAAATAAAATATTTCTTAATTATCTCAAGGACGCATCTTCCCGGATTTATCAATACAGCATGGATGGTAAGCGGGATTGGGAGATTGAGCTCCCGACAATCGGTACAGTTGATGGATTTAACGGAGAAAAAGTAGACTCAACAGTTTTTTTCCGCTTTACCTCATTTACCTATCCTCCAAGAATTTATCAATATAACATTTCAACCGGGAAATTTAAAGTATTTAAGAGCCCGGAATTGAAATTCAATCCTGATGAATATAAAACAGAACAGATATTTTACAATAGTAAGGATGGTACTAAAATTCCTATGTTTATTGTTTCCCGAAAAAATACCGTGCTGAATGGAAAAAATCCTCTTTTGTTATACGGCTATGGCGGATTTAATATTAGTCTTACGCCATCTTTTTATATTCCCTGGCTGGCCTGGCTTGATATGGGAGGGATTTTTGCTATGCCCAATATCCGTGGGGGTGGGGAATACGGTGAAAAATGGCATGAGGCTGGCATGAAAATGCATAAACAAAACGTATTTGACGATTTTACGGCAGCCGCTGAATATTTACAGGCGAACGGCTATAGCTCACCTGAGTACACAACTATAAATGGTGGTTCCAATGGAGGACTCCTGATTGGAGCCGTAATGAACCAGCATCCAGAGATCTGTAAGGTTGCCCTGCCGGAAGTGGGCGTAATGGATATGCTCCGCTATCACAAGTTTACTCTGGGATCTGCATGGATATCGGATTACGGTTGCGCTGATAGTTCGAAAGCAATGTTTGAATACCTTTTATCCTATTCGCCGATCCATAATATAAGAAAGTTCTCCTATCCGGCTACATTGGTTACAACAAGTGACCATGATGACAGGGTAGTTCCGGCACATTCTTATAAATTCGCCGCCGGATTACAGGAAAATCAACAGGGTGATCTACCCGTATTGATCCGAATTGAGACAAAGGCCGGGCATGGAGGCGGGAAACCGACTTCAAAGCTTATTGAAGAGACAGCAGATTTATATTCGTTTGCATGGTATAACATGAATGTAAAACCTGACTATGTAAAATGATTATTACTTATAATTAGTTTCCATTAAATCATAAGTCTTTCGGCTACACTGCTTTCAAAGATGTATTAAAGAATTATATTATCAAAAACAATAAATATGGCAGGTTACAATGGCAAATAATTTGTCAGAAATGTTCCTTGTTTTAGAATATACTTTGATCTAACTTTCTTTACTTTTTAGCCTAATTCAATGCAGGAGCGTCGCTTAGCCGCTATCATGTTCACCGACATTGCCGGGTATACTTCCATTATGGGGGAAAACGAACGTAAGGCTTTTGATACGCTGGAGACAAACAGGGAACTTCAAACCCGGATTACCCGGATACACAAAGGCAATTTTGTTAAAGAATTAGGAGACGGCACATTGATAGTTTTTGACAATGGAACGGATGCTGTGTTATGTGCTCTGGAAATCCAGAAAGAAGCAATTATAAAAAACATCCCTCTCAGGATCGGAATTCATGAAGGTGAGGTCGTTTTTGAAAACAACGATGTTTTCGGTGATGGAGTAAACATTGCCTCACGAATTCAATCGGAAGCCGCTCCGGGAGGGATATGTATTTCTGACACTGTTTTTCGGATTATTAAAAACAAGGATGGATTCATGGCTGAGTCCATTGATAAAAAAAATCTTAAAAATGTAAAGGACCCTGTTTCTCTGTACCAGCTGAAAAATGAAGGCTTGAAATACAGGTCTGTCAAAGTTAACAAGCATATAAGCCCGTACCTGACCGTGATTGTGGGTTTGCTTTGTCTTATTACAGGATACTTGATAAATACACTTATCATACAAAGTAAAAATTCAGAAACCTCTACCAGGTTATCTATCGTTGTGCCTGATGAAAACCCAGTTGCGATGATCGGTGCGAGTCCTTTCGCCGGACAGAAGGCGATTGCGATTTCACCGGATGGTAAAATACTTGTCTACGTCGGAAAAACAGGGAGTACAACAAAACTTTTTTTACGGAAAATGGACACTTATGAAGTTTCGCCTTTGCCAGGTACGGAAGGAGCTTTTTATCCTTTCTTTTCTCCCGATGGGCAATGGATTGCCTTTTTTACAAGCAGTTACCTTAAAAGAATAAGCATCAAAGGTGGCGAGCCGCTGAATCTTTGTCCAGTTATTCATCCTTATGGCGGAACATGGGGTAAAGAAAATAACATCTATTTCGGTAATGTTGAAGGACATGTATTGTGTAGTGTTCCTTTTTCAGGTGGTGTGACTAAAGAAGTATTAAAAATCTTTGGTGGGGTGAGGTGGCCTTTCATGATGCCCGATGGAAAATCTATATTATTTAATGGTTTATATTCTTATCATTATTCACTTCTTACTGGGAAATTAACAAAATTACCCTTCGCCGGATCCAATCTGAGTTATATCAAATCGGGCTATATCCTGTACACAATAGGGGGGAAATTAATAGCGGTACCTTTTAATAATCATAATTTATCCACAGAGGAAAATCCAATCCCACTCATTGATAATTTGCGGACAGAATCCGTAGCTGAATGCGCTCAATATGATATTTCCCACAATGAAACAATAGTTTATATCCGGGGAAATTCTGTAGATAAGGGAACTATTAATTTTGTTGACCACAAAGGAAAAATATTCAAGGAACTGCCACTTCCACCCGATTATTATGGGGAATTTTCCCTGTCACCGGATAATTCCAAGATCTTATACGGATTATATGAAGGCCCATCATTCAGCAATATAAAGTCTAAAATTTATGATTTTTCTACTAACTCGTCTTTTAATTTTGATAACCGTGCAATTCGACCATATATGAGATGGATATCAAATGATGTCATATGTTTTTGGGACGTTAATGATCTCCTTATCTATTTAAAGGAATTTAATAAGTCAGATATACATGTGTTGATAAGTAATATTTCAGAAAGGTATTACATTCCGTGTGCCGTTTCCAGAAATGGAGATTTTATGGTAATTATTTCCACAGAAAGAAACAATCAACAGGCTTTATGGTCGATCAGTTTGAAAGATACAACTGAATTGAGGAGGTTGACAGATATTTCCACAATGCCAGTAGGACTTGTAAACATTTCACCGAATGGTAAATTTATTGCATTTACTTCCGAGGAATCGGGA
>JBJKSY010000477.1:0-3592 GCA_046703645.1 Cyclobacteriaceae bacterium | reverse complement strand
GCATATTCCAGGGCATTGCTGAGAGACTGGCATCCCTGCTCAGACCGAGGAACTTTACATTAGCCCGGAAAGTCAATTCAGGGTAAGCCATCTCCACTTCTTTCATTTTCCGGATGACATCCAGGAGAGAATCATTAAGGGGTTGAGAAATGGTATCCCGGCTACTTATTAGTCCCGAAAGATCTCCCTCGGCAACCGAACCTAGATTGATATCTTGTTCCATCACATAAATGCTGGTGAACAGGTCATTCTCCCTGAAAGCATCCGTTATATTTTTCTGCATGCCTGTGCCGAAAGAGATCATGGACGTCAATGCTCCGATACCGATTACCACTCCAAGGATGGTAAGAGATGTTCTTAATTTGGTTCTCCAAAGATTGGAGAATCCCAGTCCTATCATATCCGGGATCTTCATGTCTGATGAATCGCGTAGTCTTCAATTATCCTTCCGTCCAGTAACCTGATGACACGGTCCGATATTTTATTGGCCAGTTCAATGTCATGGGTCACCATGATAATATTTTTATTTAAATCCTTATGGAGACGGCAAAGCAGGTCAATGATCTCTCCCGCGGTCAGGCTGTCAAGATTCCCCGTCGGCTCATCAGCAAGAAGGAGCCCCGGATCGTTAGCCATGGCCCGGGCAATGGCAACTCTTTGCATTTCACCGCCGGAAAGTTCATCGGGTTTATGATTCATCCTTTCCTGGAGCCCGACTTTTTCGAGGAGGACTTTTGCCTTCGCTTTCCTTGTTCCCCCGGGTGTACCGCTGAATGTTAAAGCCAGCATGACAAACTCCAGTCCACTATAGGAATAGATCAGGTTGAACGACTGGAATACCATGCCGACACATTCCAGCCTGTAAGCAGCCAGTTCCCGATCTGAAAGTCGGCCGATGTCCCGTTCCTTGTAAAATATTTTCCCTTCCGTAGGCGTATCAAGTCCGCCCAGGATATTAAGCAAAGTTGATTTACCGGAGCCGGATCTTCCAACGACAGAGATAAATATTCCCTCCCCGGCGGAAAGGGAAATATCATTTATGGCCGGGATGATCTGGCCACCTTTGGAATAAGTCCTTGAGAGATGCTCGAGTCGGATCAGTTCCAATGCCGCCTGGAAAGGTGAGTTGAAATTATTATTAAAAAATGTAATTTAATAAAATTACAGTGAAATTTTAACTGCAACGGAAAAACATTTCCGCTGATATATAACTTTGACATGAATTCTCAAATCAAAACTGGAACCTATCAATAATAATTTACCCTGGAAAAAAATACTATCGACTTATGTTAAAAAAAATTCTGCTGGGTCTGCTGGGAATCATCATACTGTTGATCATTGGCGGATACCTTTATTACCGGCTGGTCCTCTATAAAGCCCCTGCCATCGATCCGAAAGACCGGGCGGCCGTGACTCTTATTCCCTTGCCCGCCAATCTCAGGACTAAAAACGGTGGGTTTATTGTCAGTGATCACTTTTCAATCCGTATTGAAAATGCCTCAGATCCGAGAGTTGCAAAGGCAGCAGCCCGGTTTAAAAAATGGATAAGCTCAAATTACGGATTGGTTTTTGCCACAGGAAATTTTAATCCCGGCATGGTGATCAGTTATGACACGGTGGCTGATTATGATAAAAACCTGAAAGTGGATGAATCCTACCGGTTGGAAGTGACGGGGAAAGCCATTAAATTATTTGCCCCTACATCCATCGGCGTTTTGCGGGGACTTGAAACCCTTCAGCAATTAGTATATTCCCGCAATGGTTCAGTGATGATCAAGCGGGTAAGGATCACCGACAAGCCCAGGTTTCCCTGGCGGGGACTGATGATCGATGTTTGCCGTCATTGGATCCCCAAAAAAGTGATACTTCGAAACCTGGAAGCCATGGCAAGTGTGAAACTGAATGTTCTTCACCTGCACCTGAGCGATGCACAGGCCTTCCGCATTGAAAGCCGGGTGTATCCACTGTTACAGGGAAAAGGCTCCAATGGCAATTATTACACGCAGGAAGATGTTAAGGAAATAATAAATTTTGCCCATGACCGCGGGATAAGAGTGATCCCGGAATTCGACATGCCTGGTCATTCCCAGAGCTGGTTTGCCGGTTACCCGGAACTTGCCAGCCAGCCGGGTCCTTACCTCCCGGACTCCACTTTTTCCAGTTCTGCAGTCATGGATCCCACCAGTGAAGTTGTCTATCAATTCCTTGATCGTTTTATAGGTGAAATGTCGGATTTGTTTCCCGATCCCTGTTTTCATATCGGTGGGGATGAAGTGGATCCCAGGTCATGGGAAAAAAATCCTCAGATCCGCGAATTCATGGAAAAAAACAAAATAAAAAATTACCACGATCTTCAGGCTTACTTCAACCGACGGCTGGAAAAGATACTGGATAAACATGGTAAAAGGATGGTCGGCTGGGATGAGATACTGAACCCGGATCTGGATAAGGAAACTATAGTACAATGCTGGAGAAGCCAGAAGGTCCTGTTCCAGGCTGTTCAGGGCGGACATGATGCAATACTTTCAAGCGGCTATTATCTCGATCATAAACTCTCTGCCGCCCATCATTACAGCATCGATCCTGAAATTCTTCCCGGGGCGGTTGATATCGAACCTGACAGCACCCACTGGCAGAAATGGGACCTTACCATTCATGTCAGGAATATGGAGATCAACGGCGCTCTTGTTCTCTTCGGGCAACAGGGAAACCTTCGCGGATACTTTGCCCTGATGAACAATTATTCCGGCTTTAACACAGCCACCGAAGAGGAAGGAAATATCAAGACTAAATTCCATACCGATTACGGGGATATAACTTTTGACGGAAGGGTCAGGAGTGATTCACTCAACGGATCTATGTCCATGGGAATTATCAGCATGAATGTTACCGGCATCAGGACGGGCGGGAACGATATGCCGGGAACCTCTTTTCCGGTGTTTGAGAGGATAAAACCTCTTACGGATAAGGAAAAACAAATGATACTTGGCGGAGAAGCCTGCATGTGGTCCGAAATGGTTAACCAATATACCATTGAATCACGGATCTGGCCCCGCCTGGCAGCAATAGCCGAACGGTTCTGGAGCCCTGCAGATGTAGCCAATAATACCGATGATATGTACCGCCGGCTGGAACATTTTACCGGCTACCTGGAAACATTAGGGATCCCGTTAAAAGAGAACCGGTGGAAACTGCTCACAGACCTGGCGGGTTCCGAAAAAGGAGCTGCAGAATTGAAAAAATTCGTGGACCTGCTGGAAGAAGTAAAATACTTTGACCGGATGAGCATTTATAAGAATATGACCGTGAACACTCCCCTCAACAGGGTCGTTGATGCCGCTCTCCCGGAAAGCATGCCGGCCTGGCATTTTTCCAGGTCGGTGGACAGCCTTGTGGCAGACGGAAATAACACCGAACTCCGGAAAAGGATACTCAACGAAATTGAAGGATGGAAGAAAGATGAGCCTGCCATCGACAGCCTGTGCAATTCGGAACCTCGGCTGGAAGAGCTGAAACCAGTGGCAGAAAATTTCTGGACTATTACTGACATTGCACTTGATGCCATGCATACAGTACCGGGACAAAAGCCTGT
>JBJKSY010000476.1:0-2701 GCA_046703645.1 Cyclobacteriaceae bacterium | reverse complement strand
CCCTGAAACCGATCTTCATGCAATTCGGAATGCTGATCTTCTGGCTCGTATAAACCGCCATAATTCCCCCCAGGCCTGCGATGCCAAAAGGCCTCAAAGTCGGATGCTGGATCAGGAGATCGATCATCCTTACGTCGTTTATTTTCAACCCGAGAATGAGTTTCTGGTCCCATGTCGGGAGCCCGTTGACCAGGAACATCGGGTTACGGTTCATTTCCGGGTAAAGATTATTGTAAAGAAAAATGTGTTCCTCTTTTTTTGACCGTGAGAGGTGCACATTGATCAGGATATTATGGATCACATCCTCCATGTTATCGAACTGGATGTACTTGTCCATCCTGTAAGAAAGATCCGGGTGCGGGTAAACCTTCATTGAGTCATAAAGCAATTGTTCGGATTCGACGGTTTTACCGTTGTTATTATTATAATACTGTGAAAATAAAATCGCCCTGTTTTTTGCCACGGATATGAAAGAATCAAGCGGGGCAATATCGGCCTTGCAGAAAAAGACCGCCGGGGTCACATTGAATTTTTTAAAAAAATCATCATGCCATGAGAGGCCGTAAGTCGCCTTCGCCTCCGTACCCAGGTAATAGGTATTATTTTCAACGCTTCCGGTAACATCGAAAGAAAATTCTCCCCGGCTGTTCACTTTTGTAAATGAAATCATCGGCTTCTCACCAAGTCCGATAAGGGCAACCACATAGTCAACCATGGAATATCCCGTCAGGGGATTAATATATTTTCCATGAAGGGTATGGCCGGAATTATTTAACATATTATTGTTCTGTACCGGTTGATCCGGGGTGTTCAAATCACCAACCAGGACTACTGGCAACCTGTTAAACCGGGTTTCGGACTGGTCAAGTTCAGAGGCTGTTATGATTACGGTTGAATCGGTAAGAATATTCCCCGCCTCCCCGGCAGACAGGTTCAATGTAAGAAAGTCCCGGGGGCTGTAAACATTTTTATCTGTTGCAAGGTGCAGGGTGTAGTCTGAAATCCCGGATCTGTAAGTTCCTGCTAAGCTTAAATCCCCTTGGTCATTTTCTCCGGCAGTTATAGAATAAGTGAGACTGTCACCCGGAGAAATGCCAAGCCTTGCAGTATATTCTGTCCCTGTCTTCAATCCGGTGGACAGTGGAATGAATCCCAGGGTATCGGATTGTAACTTTATATTTTCCCCTGTTTCCGGATCAGAGAGGAATCCGCCGGCGGAGATCATTTTTCCGGCTTCATCGATAAGTGCAAGCTTCAAAAGACCGGTATTATTACCTTTCATGCCGTATCTCAATATATGCATTGTGATTTTCCCCGATATTCCCATAAAAGCCTGCCTCCATTTACCGTTTGAAAGGTCGTCAGGATTAATAACAGCAACCGGAAGGTAAGAAGCAGAATTGCCGCCGGTTCCCGGGCCTGCCTGGTATATCCGGATCCAGTAGAAACCAGTAGGCATATTTTCGTCAAGCCCTATAGTCCCTGAAAATTTCCGGTCCTTCACTTTCAGCTTCTGTTGAATCCATATTTTCCCTTTTGCATCAATTAATTCAGCAGCATAATAAGGATAGTTCCGTGACCCTGTGAATACAGAATATCGGATAATGTCGAATGTGGTATAAAAGGGATTATCCGTAATAATATCCGGTTGTGCGTGAACGGTAATGCCAGGAAAGGATAATAGAAAAAAAAGTAACAGATGAAAAATAAAACAAGTTTTCATTATGCCGGATTATCCGCCAGAGGTTCAAAAGGTATTTGAAAATATAACTTTTATGGGTTATTGTCAATCACCTTAATGTTATATTTCATGCCGATGAACGTATTATATCATGTAGCTGGCTTCACCCCTTATCGGGTAATAATTTTACCCTTCATGTATAACCGGGAGAAGGAGTGGAGAAGGAGTAATAAAAAGGAAAAAGTTTTTAGTTCCGGGCTAAAACATTTTAAATTATTTAAGCTTTACCTGAATATTATCGGAGCATTCCAAAGAATTCTTTTTGCCGAAACCCCTGACAACCCCGCCGTTAAAATCATTCTTGCATACAAATGTAGCTTTGGGTGTATCCTGGCCTTTTATCAGTTCCATTGAGCCGCAAAGGACATCCCATGTAACCGTTGTAGCAGAATCCAAAAATCCGCTATTATATTCGAATACCAGCGTATCCCCGGGTTCTGCCTGGCTTGGCCCGTACAGGCAACATATTGTGCCCGGGTAATCATTGAGAGTAAGTGTATCTCCCGGAATGATAATCAGGCCAGGATCACAAATTACATCGGCAAGAACTGTTGAATCGTCCACCGGAAAGAGAATCGAATCTGATAATTCAACTGACGAGTCCATAAGGTTAACACATTCATTATTTTTAACAATCCCGTTCAGGTTGTCATTCCTGGAACATGATAAAATACAAAAAAACAGAAATCCCGGGAATACGGATTTCAAAAGGGTTTCAGGTATGGATAAACGTCTGATATTCATAGTATTAATTTTTAAACAGGCCTATAAATCATCGTGGCTTTTACCTATAATTCAGAAAATCTAAAAAGTTACATTCATAGGAAAACCTCGACTTTATGGCCTGAGGGGGATATTGTAACAATAAAACTTATTTAATAAATTTGATTAGAGTTATTTTTTAAGAGCATGAAAACGATCTTCCTTCCTGGCAAAAGTTGGAGGGGCAAGTTATGGCCG
>JBJKSY010000475.1:0-2427 GCA_046703645.1 Cyclobacteriaceae bacterium | reverse complement strand
TATTTTCATCCGCCAATACTCCAAGGGAAGAATATTTCTCCGTTGAAAGAACGGAAGCGAGTTCGGTCAGGATATTATCCGTGATAATAACCGATTCAACCATTTTTCTTATTCTTTTCCTTTTCCTTTTCCTGGTTTTCCATGATCTCAGCTTGCCGGCGAATGGCATTTTCATGGATCAGTTTAAATAATTCCTCGGCAAAATCCGAATTCAGATCCAGCTTATGTGCCCAGTCAGTCCGGGTTTCAATAATTTCCTTCCATCGGTTTTTCTGGAAAATAGTCACGTTATTGTTTTTCTTAAAATGTCCGATCAGGTCGACGATCTTCATCCGGGCAGCCAGTATTTCAAATAATTCGTAATCAAGGTGGTCAATTTGTTCCCTCATTTCTTCCAGGTGAACGACAAATTCCCTGTTCCGCGAGGTGGATTTCCTGAATTTGATCTGTTGAAGCATTTCACCCAGCCGTTCCGGTGTAACCTGTTGTTTGGCATCGCTCCATGCATTATCCGGATCCCTGTGGGTTTCAATGATCAGTCCGTCGTAATCAAGGTCTGCGGCCCGTTGCGAGATCTCGAAAAGAATGGATCGCTGGCCGGCAATATGGCTGGGATCACAGATCAGGGGCATTTCAGGAAAGGTCTTTTTAAGGTCCAGTGGAATCTTCCATTGCGGAGGATTCCTGTAGCGTGTTTTCGTGTAGGAAGAAAATCCCCGGTGGATGGCCCCTATTTTTTTCACCCCGGCATTATGAATTCTTTCAATGGCACCGATCCAGAGCGAGAGATCGGGATTAACGGGATTTTTTATAAGCACTGGATTATCAACACCTTTAAGGGAATCGGCAATTTCCTGAACCGTAAAAGGATTGACAGTTGACCGTGCGCCGATCCAGAGAATATCAACACCATGGTAAAGGGCTTCCTGTACATGGACCGGACTGGCAACTTCGGTGGCAAATGATACCCCCAGTTCCGATTTTATATCACGAATCCACTTAAGCGCCTGTAATCCCATTCCTTCAAACGAGTTCGGCCGAGTCCGGGGCTTCCAGACACCTGCCCTGATGATATTGATTCCCAGGTTTTTAACTGCTTTGGCCGTTTCATAAAGTTGTTCTTCCGTTTCCGCACTGCACGGTCCGGCTATGAGAAGGGGTTTTTTAAAGGAATCTCCCCAACTTTTCAAACCTTTTATTTCCATTCTTTATTATGAATTATAAATCAGAAAATCTTAGTTTATTTGCCCCGGATTTCAGCGTGAACAATATTTTTTATGCAAACCGAAACAAAGGTAAATTTCAATGACACTCTTGTAGCTTTTGCCCATAAAACCGATAAAGAACTGAGTAAAAGTTATCGCCTATTTTCGACCATGGATAAAAACTTGATCGTAAAATTAGGCAGTATTTTTATAAAAGGGGCATTAAGCCTTAAATTACCCGTTAAAGGCCTGATAAGGAACAACCTTTTCAATCATTTCTGCGGCGGCGAATCTATTGAAGATTGTGAGAAAACGATCCGGATGCTGGGTGAAAACCATATTGGTACTATCCTGGATTATGCTGTTGAAGGTGAAAAGACCGAAACGGGTTTTGATCATACCGCTGAGGAGATCATCAGGACCATTCACAGGGCAAAGGACGACCGGAATATTCCGTTCTGTGTTTTCAAACCCACAGGCCTGGCTTCCATTGACCTGCTTGAGAAAATCCAGGCAGGAGTTGCACTAACAGATAATGAGAAGGATAAATTCAATAAAACGGTTGAACGGTGGGACAGGGTATGCCGTACTGCCTGGGAGAACCAGGTTAAAATTTTTATCGACAGTGAGGACAGTTATATCCAGGACCCGGTCGATGAAATGGTGAATAATCTGATGAAGAAATACAACCGTAATAAAGCGGTGGTTTTTAATACTTACCAGATGTACCGCGTTGGAATGTTGAAAAATCTTGAAAATCACATTCGCATGGCCACTGACGAGGGGTATTATTTCGGTGCCAAGCTGGTAAGGGGAGCCTATATGGAAAAGGAGAGGGAAAGGGCCGGGGAAAAAGGATATACGGACCCTATTCTTCCTGATAAAAAATCAACCGCTCAATCCTATGACGGAGCCTTGCGGTTATGTATTGAACATATTGAGAGGGTTTCCGTATGTTCGGGCTCGCACAATGAAGACAGCAACTATTTGCTGGTTGATCTGATGCGCGAACAGCATCTTCCGGAGAATGATGAGAGAGTTTATTTTGCACAGCTTTTCGGAATGAGCGATCATATTTCATTTAACCTGGCCAATGCCGGATATAACGTGATCAAGTATGTTCCCTACGGCCCGGTTGAGGCTGTGGTTCCTTACCTCATCAGAAGGGCAGAGGAAAATACTTCAATCGCCGGTCAGAGTAGCCGTGAATATCTTCTTATAA
>JBJKSY010000474.1:0-4381 GCA_046703645.1 Cyclobacteriaceae bacterium | reverse complement strand
ACAAAAAGCTTTTCTCGGATCTAATTTCACATAATTCCAATTGACTGTTACATTTCTTGGAACCGGTACCTCACAGGGAGTTCCTGTAATCGGTTGTGACTGTGAAGTCTGCCGTTCTGAAAATCCTAAGGATAAAAGACTCAGGACCTCCATACATATTCAGACCGGGAGCCTCAGTCTTGTTATCGATACGGGCCCTGATTTCCGGCAGCAAATGCTCAGGGAAAATATACGTCATATCGATGCCGTTCTTTTTACCCATCAGCATAAAGATCATGTCGCCGGAATGGACGATATCAGGAGCTTCTATTTCCGCCAGAAAACCGAGATCCCCGTTTATGCCAATGAGGAAACGCTGGAACGGTTGAAAGTCGAATTTCCTTATGTATTCCATCCCGGTGATTACAAAGGAGTGCCTAAAATCAGGATACATAAGGTGACTGACCGTTCCTTTTCAATCCGTGACACCAGTATCCGGCCGGTTGAAGTGCGGCATAACCATCTTTCAATACTGGGATATCGCATAGGGAATTTCACTTACCTCACCGACGCCAATTTTATAAGCGAAAAGGCCGTTGAATTGATCCGGGGATCTGAAGTGCTGGTGATCAATGCATTGCAGCGGGAAAAACATCCTTCTCATTTTGCCCTCGGTGAGGCCCTGGAAGAAATAAAGCGGATCAGGCCTGTAAAAGCCTATCTAACCCATATGAGCCATCGCATGGGCCTTCATGAAAAGGTTTCAAAAGAATTGCCCGAAAACGTATTTTTGGCCTATGACGGGCTGAAAATAACTCTTTAGTCGTGCACAATTCCTATTTTGTAATAAACCAGGTTTCCGGTGCCCTGAATTCAAGATTAAAAGGATACCGGGCATTCTCCTGTTTTTCCCAGGAAAAAGATGAATTGGTCATTCAGTTTTCCGGCCAGGGAGAAACCCTCTTTACCCTTTGCGCTCATCTCCAGCCGTCATTTTCCTGCCTTTATTTCCCGGCCCGGTTCGCGAGGTCACGGATAAACAGCATTGACCTTTACCCTGAAATTCTTGACAGGAGGGTCAAAGATGTGATCCAGCTTCCTTATGAAAGGCAATTTTACCTGGTATTCGAAAATGACTGCAGGATGATCTTTCAACTGTTCGGGAATCATTCTAATATCATTCTTCAATCACCGGACGGCACTGCAGATCCTTTTAAAAAAAATATCAAAAAGGCTGAGACCGGTCCGTTCCAAATTGACGAAACACCTCCTGATCTTTCATATGACCGGTTCCGGGATGTGGATTTTGATCCCCGTAAATTCATACCCGCCTTCGATAAAAATGTCATGTTTCATCTCGGAACATTGGGGTTTTACGGTCTGGAAAACCGGGAAAAATACGATCTCGTAACAGCAACCCTCAGGCAACTTGAAAACCCTTCAAAATATTATTTAATAAGGGATGATGAACTCCCGAGGATATCCTTATTCAAACCTTCAGAAAAAGAGTTCACGGAATTTGAAGATATACTCGAAGCATTGAACCAGCTTTTCAGTTCGAGGGTTTACGCCCTTCAATTCAACCGTGAAAAATCAGCATTGCTTCGCCGGCTGGAGAATGAATTGGATAAAACCGGCAGGAGCCTTGAATCATTCAGGATCCGCTATGAAAGCTTACAAAAGGTCCAGGATTTAAGGGCTGAAGCTGATCTGATCATGGCAAACCTTGGGAACATACCGTCAAGGGCTGAGGAATTTATGCTCAGGGACCTTTATACCGGGGAACCGGTTAAAATTAAGATCAAACCCGGATTATCGCCCCAGAAATATGCTGAAGCGCTATACAGGAAAGCAAAAAACCAGGGGAAGGAAAAGGATATTCTCAAAGAGACTATCCGTCAAAAACAATTGTCGCTGGAAAAATGCAGGCTTCTCCATGATCAGGCTTCTGTGATCAATGATCTCCGGGACCTTCGTAAGTTCAGCGATGAAAACCGTCTGGGATCAGAGGTCAGAGAAAATAAGCCTGGTTCCTTGTTCAGGAATTTTACTTTTATGGATTTTGAGATCCTCGTCGGGAAAAACTCTGAAAATAATGAGAAACTGACCTTTGGTGCAGGGTTTAAAGACGAACTCTGGATGCATGCCCGCGATGTACCGGGGTCCCATGTCCTGGTAAAATACCGGGCGGGTAAAAATTTCCCACAACCCGTTATAGAAAGAGCTGCAGAACTTGCCGCTTATTTTTCTAAAAACAGGTCGAATACCTTATGCCCGGTCATCTATACTCCGCGTAAATATGTAAGGAAACTCAAGGGCGGCGGCAAAGGGGAAGTGATCGTTGAAAAGGAAAAGATCATTTTTGTACGGCCCAGGATGTAAAATGATTCTTTGTTCAGTCCGCGACGTTCAGCCTTACGGTATTTGTTCTTAGCTTGCTGGCAACCGGCGTCGTACCGGTAGAAACATATACGTCTCCCTTTCGTAGTAATTCATTATCCATCAGGATATTTCGGATATCATTGGCCACATCGTCGGTCGATTCAATTTTCTCATAATAAAAAGCCCTTACTCCCCAGACCAGCCCGACCTGGGTAACGAAATGTTTGCTTCCTGTAAAAATGTAAATATGGGCATTGGGCCTGTACTTTGAAAGATTGAATGCCGAATAACCTGAGACCGTCATTCCGGTTATCACCTTTGCCTGGGTATCCCTTGCGAGAAGTGCGGCAGAAGCGAGTACCCGGTCGTGAAGGAATGTGGGTGATTTCTCATCCAGGTCATAGTTCTTGAAATAGATCCCCTCGTAATTTTTTTCCACGCTTCGGATAATTTTTGCCATGCTGCGTACGGCCAGGGCAGGGTACTTTCCGGCTGCCGTTTCTGCGCTGAGCATTACGGCATCGGCCCCGTCAAGGATTGCATTGGCCACATCGCTGGCTTCTGCCCGTGTTGGCCGCGGATTCTGTATCATGCTTTCCAGCATCTGTGTTGCAACAATGACCGGCTTTGCCGCAATATTGCATTTCCTGATGATCATCTTCTGGACCAGGGGCACCCTTTCCATCGGGATCTCCACCCCCAGGTCTCCACGGGCAACCATCAGGGCATCGGTTTCAGAAATGATATCGTCTATATTTTCAACCGCCTCGGGTTTTTCGATCTTGGCAACAATCCTTGTAGCCTTCTTATGGTCATTGATGATCTTCCTGAGCTTTCTGATATCGTCGGCGCTTCTTACAAAAGACAAAGCTACCCAGTCAACCTCGTGCTCAAGACCGAATTCCAGATCGGTGATATCCTTTTCCATCAGCGAAGGCATGGAAATATTGGAATGAGGGAGGTTGATCCCTTTTCTGGATTTCAGCACACCCCCGTGAAGTACCTGCCCGGTCACCTCATCCTTCTTTTTATCGAGGACCCTGATCTCGATATTGCCGTCATCCAGCAGGATTATATCTCCTTTTGCTACATCCTGGGGGAGGCTTTGAAAGGAGGTTGATATTTTCTTTGCATTTCCGGTGAGGTGTTTGGTGGTGATGATGATCTTGCTGCCTACCTTTAAAAGAACGCCGTCATTTTCCACTTCATCAATACGGATCTTCGGTCCCTGGAGGTCCTGCAAAATAGTAACAGGTATATCAAGGCCGGCATTGATTTTCCTTATAATATTTATGACCTCAAGATGTTCTTCATGGGTACCATGCGAAAAATTCAGCCGGAATACATTAACTCCCGCCCGCACCAGGGAATATATTTTGGTATGTGAATTACTTGCCGGGCCTACGGTGGCCACAATCTTCGTTTTGTTAAAATTTCTATCCTTCATGAACGGTCAAAATATCAGGTTTTCCTTCGACTTTATATCTTTAACATTAAACGAGCTGATAAAATCTATCAAATTTATGCCCTTTAATTTTGAAATTATATCCTCTTTCCCCTTATTAATCTCATCCCTGATCAGGAAATAGTCAAATTTTTGCAATTCTGGCAATAAATAAACCACTTTATTGACATATTGATCGACGGATTTGTTTTTCAATAATTTAAAGACCCTGTGCTCTTTTTCAAACAGATAATTTGAGACCAGAATATGGCCCTCTTTAAGGAATTCAAGGCTTATGTCAGGCTGCTTCACAAGATGAATTTTGAGCCTTTTATTAAGTTCCCAGGCCAGTTTATATTCCCGCATTGATGTGATGATTCCATATAATTCGAAATGATAATCAGGATCGATTACAAGGCGGTTTTTACCCATTTTGGGGTTATTGAACGGATGAAAATATATGCTATTTTACACGGATAAATGCAAATTTCACAATATAATAAGATTGGAAAAATTGTTTGACTTTATTCGTTTTAATCTCTTTCTTTGCAGAGTTGTAAATCAAAACTAGTTGAA
>JBJKSY010000473.1:0-7105 GCA_046703645.1 Cyclobacteriaceae bacterium | reverse complement strand
TTTACCAGGTTGCTGGGGAACATGAATAAAGTTGTTGCCTGAAGGAATAATTGACCGGATATTTTGTCGAATAAATGAATACCAAACCCAGGTTACTGATTTTCTATCCATCCAATAAACGATCAGTAGTGCTCGAGACGATTTGTCAGCTATATTCAACAAATGGCATAAATATATCTGTGCTCACAATTTCTGAGAAGGGGGATTTCCATACTGAACTTGATAAAATGAACATCAGGAACTTTTCGATGAACAGGAACCATAAGGGAATTTCAGGTTTAATAAAAAATATATTCTATTTGACTCGATTTTGCAACAGGAATAAAATCGATATAATTCACAGTCACCTTCAGGATGCAAATATAATCAGTGTGTTTTCACAATTTTTAATCCGTTCTAAGGTTATCATCTTCAGGCATCATTTTTTTACGGATCTTGATAGTAAAATCAAAAGAAATAAAAATGAAATATTCGGAGAGAAAATCATAAATCTCCTTGCAAAGAAGATTATTGTCCCATCAAAATCAAATTATTATTTTATCTCCAAAAATGAAAAAGTGAATCCGGAAAAAATTGATATTATCCCTTATATTTATGATTTCCGAAGATATCCTGCCCCGAATTTCCCTCATGTAGATGAATTGAGAAACCGATATCCATCAAAATTAACTCTTTTAATGTGCTCAAGACATACAAAGGAAAAACGTCATATTCTGGCTTTTGATGTCGTTAAGGAACTGGTTAATATGGGGCTCGATATCATGCTTATAGTTTTAGATGATGGACCTGAAAGAATAAATTTAGAAAATTATGTTATTTCCAATAACCTTGAAAATAGAATAATCTTTATGGGATTCAGGAAGGATTTTATTGATTTCATGACATTCTCAGAATTATTAATTCATCCATCAATCTCTGAAGCGAGCAATAATTCAGTAAAGGAAATGGGTATGTTAAAAAAAGGAGTTGCTGTTTGTAAAGGAGTCGGTGACTTCGATGATTATATTCAGGACGGCAAGAATGGCTTTATAATCGATCATGGTAATCCTCATGAAAGTTTAAAAAAAATAATTATTTACTCATTTCATAATAAAAACTCCCTGGAATCCATGGGAGAACAATTAAAAATAAGTATTGAAAACAGATTCGGATTAAATGAATCACTTATTAAAAAATATTTAGAATATGCATCATAATGAATTTTTAGTATAAAATAATTTATAGACTACCTTATAAAGCTGGAAATTTATTTATAACATACCGGGGTTGAAACATTTCAAATTGGGTGATGATAATTCTCAGGGAATATCATAATTATTGAAATAAACTTACCCTGCAATCATCTAATTTTAAATACCTGATGAATTAAAGATGAAATATTAATATTTCTAAAATATTTTATCACTGCCAGGTCTTTATCAGAGATCATAAAGAAAGATATATTCCGTTTTTTGGGTAGCTTAACCGAAAATAGAAAGAACTTCATATGAATCATCCTTAAATTTGATAATTAATTAATGATTAACCTATTATATAAAAATCATAATAATTCACAGTCGGATTAAGCTGATTATCGGTTTTATAAATAATGCAAAAATTGTGCTTTATTGATATTTTAATCCATAAACAATATTAAATAAGAATTCTGACCTAAATGAATGGCCTAACTTCAGATCTTGTTTCAATAATTATTCCGGTATATAATAATGAAAGATTTATTGGCGAAACCATTCAGTCAGTTATATTACAGACCTATTCCAATTGGGAACTGATTATCGTTGATGACGGCTCAACGGATAATCTTAAAGGGATTGTGGATAAATTTCAAAAAGACGATCCTCGTATTAAATATTATTTTCATGAAAACAGCGGTGTGTCTGCAGCCAGGAATTTCGGGTATAAAGTTTCTAAAGGTTCTATTATTGCATTTTTGGACTCAGACGATGTCTGGCTTCCTGATAATATTCTTTTAAAGATTGAGAAATTCAAAGAAAAAAATTACGGAATGGTTCATTCCGATGGCGTATTTATTGATGAAAATTCGAATATGTTATCCGGCAAGCTTGAAGGCAAAGAGGGTAGACTGCTCGATGGTTTGCTGGCCTGGAAGGAAACTCAGGTACCCGGACCAAGTAGTATTTTAATTAAAAAAAACATAATTGAATCCGTCGGTTTATTTGATCCCGGTTTATCCACCTCCGCGGATTTTGACTTTTTTATTAGAATTGCAACCCGTTATGAAATCGGACGGGTACCTCATACGACATGGAAATATAGGTTGCATGAAAAGAATATGCATCGGAATATTCAATTCATGGAGGATAATATAATATTTATATACAAAAAATCTTCCACTAACCATCTTTTTAAAAACAGGAAGTTTGAAAAGAAATGTTATTCCAACATGTATTTGACTTTAGGTGCATCATGGTTTGGTGAAGGTAAAAGTATTTTAAAAGCTGGATATTGGGTTTTTAAAAGCTTTATTACCTACCCTCCTGTAATTCTGGAAATAATTGTAAGATTTTTTAAAAAATGATATTAAAGCTAAAGGAATTCTTCCATTACCTCTTCTCCCTTGGACTTCTTCGGGGGTTATTTTTGTATATCCAGTTGGAAATATTGAAATGGAATAAATTCAGGATTAAAAATAATGACAATTTCATATATTACAGGCCCGGGACTTCCGATTTAAAAGTTTTTCATGAAGTGTTCCTGGATAAATCCTATGCTTTGCCCCTTGAAAATATTCGTACAATTATTGACGGGGGCGCCAATATCGGATTTACCAGTTTGTATTTTATTGACATTTGTCCAGGCGCCAAAATATATGCCATTGAACCTGAAATTAATAACTATAAATTGCTAATAAAAAACACGGAAAGATATATGGACATAATTCCCATTCTCGGCGGTTTATGGAACAGAGATGTCGATTTGATTATCAAAGATAGCTCTGAAAGTCCATGGGCTTTCGAAGTATGTGAGTGTCCTTCTTATGCTGAGGGTGCTGTTCCCGGCATTTCAATCGATTCATTGATGAAGGAACAGGGACTATCAATGATTGATCTGTTAAAACTCGATGTAGAGGGTTCGGAAAAAGAAATTTTCACCGATAATTTTGACAATTGGATAAGATCCACCAGGAATATTATTCTTGAAATACATGACTGGAGAAAAATGGATTGCTCAAAAACTGTTTTCCGGACTATTTCTGGTTACAACTTTTCGACCAGAATAATTAATGGAATGTTATGGTTTGAAAATGAGGACTTGAAATAAATATGTGCGGCATTGTGGGCATCTGGTCCGAATCAGGGGATATTACTTCCGTCAGGCCTATGACGGAAAGGTTACTTCACAGGGGCCCCGACCATACAGGTTATTTTATTTCAGATGACAAAAAAATGGCATTGGGACATACACGTCTCAGCATAATTGATCTTTCTGAAAATGCAAGCCAGCCAATGGTTTCCCCGGATGGAAAATATGTTATTGTTTTCAATGGAGAAATATATAATTTCAGGGATATCAGGAATCAAATTAAAGCAAAGGATCCCACCGCGATATTTAATACAGGTTCAGATACGGAAACTATAATATATGCTTATAAATTATGGGCAGAGGATGCCGTCAACAGGTTCGAAGGAATGTTTGTCATGGCAATTTATGATACAGAAAATAAAAGCTTTTTTCTCTGCAGGGATAGGATGGGCAAGAAACCTTTATATTATTTCCAGGTTGGCAATAATTTCATTTTTGCTTCTGAGCTAAAATCCCTTTACCAGCACCCACTGGTGGCCAGCCAAAAAAAAATTGATCCTTATGCCGTTTACAGCTTCCTGCATTTGGGTTATATCCACGAACCCTTTTCAATATATGCCCAGATAAAAAAATTCCCGGCCGGTTGTTACGCCTTGCTCACAAATCCGGGAAATATTAAAATAGAAAAATATTGGAACCCAGGGGATTATCTGCATAAAAATGCCATTGATAATGAAGGTGCTGTCATCCGAAATTTGAAAAATCATATTACCCAGGCAGTAAATAAAAGACTTGTTAGCGATAGGCCGCTGGGATCTTTCCTGAGCGGTGGAATGGATTCATCATTGATCACGGCAATTGCTTCCGAACTAAGCCCGGGAAAATTCAAAACCTTTTGTATCGGATTTAACGACGGTCAATTTGATGAAAGAAAGCATGCACGCGCGGTTGCGGAACAACTGGATACGGATCACCATGAATATGTACTGTCTGAAAAAGAAGCAGTTGGAATTCTGGAAACTTACCTCGAAAATTTCGACGAGCCTTTTGCTGATACGTCCTCTATACCTGTCATGCTGGTTTCTTCAATAGCTAAAAAAGAGATAACCGTCGCTTTGACAGGGGACGGTAGCGACGAATTATTCCTGGGTTACGGAGCTTATGACTGGGCGAACCGGCTCGAAAAATCATGGGTTCAGTACTTACAATCTACCGCTTCAATAATCCTGCGTAATTCATTTAATAGCCGATACAAAAGGATTTCTCATATACTTCGAAAAGTTCCGGATTTTTACCTAAGGAGCCACATTTTCTCCCAGGAACAATATTTTTTTGACCAGGAGGAAATACAGAATCACCTCCTCGTACATCCGAATAACATGGAATTCGTTTATACGGATTATGAATATGAAGACCTTATGCCAGCAGAACTTCAGGCCTTTTTCGACCTTAATTTTTACCTCAGGGACGACCTCCTCGTAAAGGTAGACCGGGCATCAATGTTCTATTCCCTTGAATGCCGTAACCCATTCCTCGATCATAATTTAGTGGAATATGCCCTGGGAATTCCTTATAATTTCAAGAAAAGAGGAAATGCATCTAAGTGGATTATAAAGGAGATTTTGAAAGATTACCTTCCGTCATCAGTTATTGACCACCCTAAATGGGGGTTTAGTATTCCACTGGCAAAATGGCTGAAAAATGAACTTAATTATCTCCTAAAGGAATATCTGCGCAAGGAAATTATTGAGTCAACCGGGCTAGTGAAATTCGATTATGTCAATTCTCTTCTGAAAAATTTTGAAAAAGGGAACGATTATTTATATAACAGGCTTTGGCTGTTAATTGTCCTGCATAAATGGATGAGAAGCAATGGTTATTCCGGATAAAAAAAATTCAAAGGTCCTTTATCTTACATACGATGGTTTGACCGACCCTCTCGGTCAGTCGCAAATCCTGCCCTATCTGCGCGGGCTTTCCATCAGAGGATTTGCTATTACTATCATCAGTTTTGAAAAGAGAAAGAACTTCAGAGAATGGAATGAAAAAATCAAAAAGGATTGTAATGATCATCTAATTGTATGGATCCCATTGACTTATCATAAAAGCCCACCGATCCTTTCAACTATTTTTGATTTAATCCTACTGAGAATAAATGCGGAGCGAATATTGCGTGAAAATCCGGTCAGGTTAATTCATTGCAGAAGTTACATCACCTCATTGGTGGGTTCCGCGCTTCAAAGAAAATATGGGGTGAAATTTATTTTTGATATGCGAGGTTTCTGGGCAGATGAACGTATAGAGGGGCAGATCTGGAATCCTAAAAATCCTGTATTCCGGATAATATATAAATATTTCAAAATAAAAGAACGCAGGTTCCTTTCATTTTCAGATCATGTAATCGTGCTTACAGAAAAGGCTAAAAGCATTATTCTTAATTTAGCCGATAAGAAAAAAAATATGTCAATTCTATCAAATAAAATAACTGTTATTCCAACCTGCGTAGATACCGTTCTATTTGACCCGGAGAGAATATCCGATGAAGAAAAAAAACATTTAAGAATTAGTCTTGGCTTAGCTGAAGATACAAGGGTATTGTTGTATGCAGGCTCATTGGGGACATGGTATATGATGGGAGAAATGTTGGATTTTTTTGAATGCCTAAATGATATAATCGCAAATTATGTCTTTCTTATCCTTACTCCCGAATGGAAATATATCGATAACCTATTAAAGAATAAAGGTTTCCGGAGAAATAACCGGCAATTAAATCCGGCCTCAAACTGTTCCTGGCAAAATCCTGATTTTATTGGATATATTTCCGGCTTGGATAATACATCTGCAATAAAGGTAATTGTCTCGCATACTGAATATTCCAAGGTACCATTATATTTATCTCTGGCATCACTGTCCATATGTTTTATCAGGCCTACTTTCTCCAAGTCAGGATCCTCAGCCACAAAATTAGCGGAATCCATAGCGATGAAAGTTCCGGTAATTTCAAATTCAAAATGGGGAGATATTGATAAGCTGATATCGGAACCCCGAAATGGTTACCTTATTCAAGCTTTCATGAAAGATGAATATCTCAGGGTGGCCCGGAAAATTTCAAGCATTGGAAATGAAAAATGGCAAATGATAGATAATTCAGCATTGAAGTTGTTTTCCCTGGATAATGGCATTGATTCATATTATCGTATTTATATTCAATAGATTTTCAATGAAAATATCAGAAGCCTGATGAATGAAATAAATATATTATTATATTCACCGTGAAAAAATTACGAATGAATCAGGCTCCAAAATTCACTTTCATTATTCCATTATACAACGAGGCTGAGAATTTCAGAATACTTGTAGAACGGTTAACGGGAGTTACCGACAAGTTAAACGACTCCTATGAGATTATCCTGGTTGATGATGGGTCCAATGATTCCACGCCGGAGCTTATGGAAAAACTTGCCTGTGATAACTACGCCTATCAATGTATCTTTTTTTCGAGGAATTTCGGGCACCAAAGAGCCATAAGCGCCGGATTGGATTTCGCAAAAGGAGAATTAATTATGATTCTCGATGGCGACCTTCAGGATCCGCCTGAAATGTTTTTCAATTTTTATGAACAAATCAAAAAAGGCTATCAAATCGTTTACGGAATACGGCAAAACAGAAAAGAAGGTTTAATGAAAAGATTATTGTATAGCGTATTCTACAGGATATTAAAAAATATTTCAAATTATCCTATCCCTCTCGATTCCGGCGATTTTGCCATGCTTAGCCGGAAAGCAGTCAACCATCTGATCAGGATGAAGGAAGAAGGAAGATTCCTAAGGGGTATGCGAAG
>JBJKSY010000472.1:0-2559 GCA_046703645.1 Cyclobacteriaceae bacterium | reverse complement strand
GGTGACCAGTTGCTGGAACAGGGGCAGTTTTATGTCGGAACAAAGAACGGGCGCTGGATAACGCTTAACAGGAACGACATCCTGATCGATAAAAAGAAATACTATCATGGCTGGCCCAAGGAATCGCTTGTAAAATATTACGATGAAGACCGGAAGAAGCTGAAAGAAGTTTTACCCGTAGTGAATGGCACCCTGGAAGGCGACTATTATATGTTTTTTGAAAATGGCCAGATAGCTGTCAGGGGACATTATGAAAATGGAGTTAAAACGGGGATCTGGACTGAATATTATGCTACCCGTCACAGGGCCAAGAAACAGATTCAATACCAGAATGATCCTTATGAAAAAGATTTCATCCCATATACCCTGAGAGAATGGAATGAATCGGGGAAACTCATTTACCAGAATAAAGAAGGTCCTGAAAGCAATTAATTATGCAGGATCCCATCAAGCCCCAAATGGTCGATATATTGTAAATAAGGATCGGTGACGGATTCGGGAAGAAATATGAATTTTTTGTCATAAATTTCCATGCCGAGGTAATAGCTCACCCAGAATTCATTGCAAAGGTTGAACAATTCCGGGAGTATAGGTTCAACTACCTGGTAACTTTTAGGATCAACCCGGTCGAACATCTGTCGCAATATCGAAGTTTTTCTTTTTTCCCCTTCAAGTTTTCCATAGCCTTTCGAAGTGATCAGCACGTTCGATAACGGGAAATCATTATCATTGATCAGGTATACGTGCCAGTTATATTCACCCGGGTCTTTTTCCTTACGGGCAATAGCCACATATACACCTTCCACCTTATATCTGATAATGTCCTTTTTCATTCAACTCCTCTGTCATTTTAATTCCAAATAAAACCGCAAAATGGTCCTTCAGTTTTTCCGCAGCTTCCCCGGGTTCAACAGTCCTTCCCAGTTCGGTTGAAAGCGAGGTGACTGCCTTGTCGGAAATCCCGCAGGGGATGATATTGTTGAAATAACTAAGATCGGTTTTGACATTGAATGCAAACCCGTGCATGGTGACCCAATGGCTTGACCTTACACCAATGGCACAAATTTTTCTCGGCCTTATCTGTTTTTCGTAATCAAGCCAGACCCCCGTTAATCCCGGGATCCTGCCCGCATCCAGGCCGAAATCGCGGCAGGCCAGGATCACCACCTCTTCCAGGGTCCTGAGATACTTATGAATATCCGTGAAGAAATTTTCAAGGTCCAGTATCGGGTACCCGACGATCTGTCCCGGCCCGTGGTAGGTGATATCGCCACCCCTGTTTATATGAAAAAAGCTGGCCCCTTTTTGTTCCAGTTCCTGATCATTCAGCAGAAGATTGGTCTTATCCCCGCTCTTCCCGAGTGTATAAACATGAGGATGCTGGCAAAATAACAGGTAATTGGGAGTTTCCTGCCGTTCGTTTTCATTTCTTTCACGATTTGCCAGCTTGATATCAACAATGGATTTATGCAGGCTTTCCTGGTAATCCCATGCATGCTGATATTCCATCAACCCGAGGTCCCTGAAATATACGGTCTTATTTAAAATGTGATTCAAAGTTTTTGATCAATATAGGTTTCCAGAATCTTAATTGCCCGGTTTGTTTTGATATTCACCTTTTCGATCTCTTTTGGGATTAAAACGACGTCGCCGGTTGAAATGTTTATCCTCCCTTTTTCATAATCCATTTCTGCCGAACCTTCCAGGCAGATAAATATCCTGAAGGAATCTGCCTTGTGGAATTCACGAGTAAAGGAATGTTCATAGAACAACCTGTTGGTCGTGAAATAGGGACATCTGACGAGTTCCTGAATTCTATTTTTATCCGTTTTATTATACCCGGTTGAATATTGCCCGTAGTACTTATAGTCAATGGCACCGATGGATTCTTCGGTATGTAATTGCCGTTTTTTCCCATCGCTGTCGGTCCGGTCAAAATCGTAAATCCTGTAAGTTACGTCGGAAGTCTGCTGTATTTCTGCCAGCAATAATCCTTTGCCTATGGTATGAACCCTTCCGGCAGGAATAAAGAAAACATCGTCTTCTTCTGCCTTTTCAATATTCAGGATTTCTTTAAGAGTGCCGTTTTTAAGATGGCCGGTATATTCTTTTTTATTTAATTCCCTGTTGAAACCGGAAATAAGAGTTGCCCCGCGATCGGCCCGAATGATATACCACATTTCCGTTTTACCCGGAGATTGATGCCGCCGGTCGGCCAGCATATCGTCAGGGTGTACCTGGACGGAAAGATCGTCGTTGGCATCAATAAATTTGATCAGTAGCGGGAACCGGGTGCCGAATTTTTCATAGATCCCGTCACCTACCAGCTTTCCCTTGTAAGTTTGTATCAATTCAATAAGGGAAGTGCCTTCCAGCGGACCATCCTTAACGACGGAAATATTTCCCGGCACTCCGGATAGCTCCCATGATTCTCACAATTAGGAAGATTCCCTGTATCTTTATTCAGCAAGGTACTTATTTTATTTCCGCCCCAGATTTTTTCCTTGAAAATGGGCCTGAACTTCAATGGGTATAATTGCATCAGAATTATTATAAATG
>JBJKSY010000471.1:0-2474 GCA_046703645.1 Cyclobacteriaceae bacterium | reverse complement strand
CAGGCTGTGAATTTGTGTTTTACTGATAGTGTAAGCGGTATTATAGCAAGTACAGGCGGACGCAATACCCACCTAATAGAACAGGTAATTGCAAAAACCCATGTCCCTGTAATCTCAGCCTGGGCTACCGAGCCGACCCTGACCGAAGCATTTGTCCCCTGGTTCTTCCGGTCGGTCCCTGATGACAGGGTACAGGCTCATTCACTCATAGAGGCATTATATCCTGCAGGTAAATCGCCCAGGGTATGCTTAATTTCTTTTGGTGATTATGATTCAAGGAAAGGCGCCGGCGAATTTCTGAATGAAACTGTAAAAGAGCACCTGCCGTTACCTGATACACTCGATTATCTGAGTTTTGGCTCAAAGGTGGAAAACATAGTGCCGGAAATATTGAAGGATTAACCTTCAGATGTTGTCTTCTTCGGGCAGCCTGTTATTGCGGCTGAGATCATCAAGAATATAAGGAAATCAGGATCCGGAATATCATTCTGGGGTAACACATGGTTTGTGCCGGATGATAGCATCAGGTTGCAACTGGATAATGATATGAATAATATCTGGTTCCTTTCCCCGCCATTCTGGAAAAATGAAAAAGGAAGGAATTTCATTAAGAATTTTGAACAACGTTTCGGATATAAACCTGATGCTGAAGCCGCATGCGCTTATGATGCGGCAGAAATGATGATCAGGGCAGTCAGGCAGGCCGGATTGGATCCTGACGTAATGCAAAAAACAATCCTTGCGATGGATTATACGGGTGGAATTACAGGCGATATCCGGTTTGACAAATATGGAAACAGGATGGGACCGGTTTTTCCTTATATGTTGAAACAGGGCTTTTAATCTTTTTATCGTCCAAAAAACGGTTTATATGGGCAATTGGTAATATCCCGGTTAAAAATTCTGATACCTTGAAAAAATCTCTTGTAATTCAGTATTATTTTTTTTAAAATTGGAAATTATAGTGTTCCCGATGAAGAGATTCTCGACTGTTTTACTCTTGTTTGTGTTCCTGATGTACCAGGCGGGATTCTATTTGTTCTACCTGTCCCTTGATCATCATCATGAAGAAGAATGGCAGTCGGCGGTAAGCTTAAATGATCTGAAAGGACAAATTCTTGAAAAATCCATTCCCATTACTTTCGCTTACCAGCCCGAACAGCAGGCACCCCAGTCCGTAATGAAAAGTATTGAAATTAACGGCAGGATCTACCAGGACTTGTCGCAACGATATGAAAATGAAACCCTGCATGTTTTTTATATGGTCGATAACAGCAGGCAGAACATGCATTCCTCTCTGAAAAGCTGGGTAAATACCATAGCACAGCAGTCGAACCAGGATAAAAAATCAGGGTTAAAGGATGGTTTGGAAAAAAATTACATGCCTAACGAAATACATTTTGATCTTTATAATTCCTATGTATTCAATTCGGTGTATGGTTTTCTATATACACCCGGATTGCTGAATCCATCAGCAGATACCCTTAAACCGCCTCCCAAATCCTGATTTTCCCGGAATAAATTCCTTGTGGAATACATGCCTCCCAATTGAACATGAGAAGCTGTATATGCATATATTCTTTTAAAGAAGAATAGGATTCCGGGCACCCTTCAAATTATTCAAGGACTTTAAACGTCACCTGGTCTTGTTACTGAATAAAGCCAATAAACATTCGGGTGGTAAAAGTTAAATTAAATCCTTGATAATTTAAGTGTTAAATCAATTATCAATAGTTCCCCAAATCAATGACATTGTTCACATTACACTTATTAAATAAATTATTAAACGCCAACTTACTATATCACTATATCACAATATCACCAAATCACCAAATAATAAACACATGGCACACATAAAAATCAAAAATGAAGATCTTCCCGGAATTGTAGGGTTACTGGATTACAGGCATGAAACGGCATTGCCATTATCGGAACTTGCAGAAGTACTCCTTCGCGGTGAATCGACACTTACGAGTGGCGAACGGGAAAATATTGCTACCTCTGTATCCTACTGGAATGAATGTAATTTCTGCCATCTTTCACACGGAGCTTCGGCAGTGGCGAACCTTCAGACTGACCTGGGACTGATCGATGAAATTGAAAATGGATTTTCAACGCACAAGATATCCTCCAAATTAAAGTCCCTTCTGAATATTGCGCACAAGGTTCAGCAGAGCGGGAAAAATGTTAGGGAAGAAGATATTCAGAAAGCCAGGGATAATGGAGCCAGTGACAGGGAAATTCATGATACGGTGTTAATTACTGCTGCCTTTTGCTTGTATAACCGGTATGTCGTTGGCCTGGGCACCTGGTCGCCGGAATATAAAGAGGCTTATAAAGAACAAGGTGAACTGTTGTCACACCAGGGTTATATGGCCGCATTGGAAGCCGGAAAGTGAAACTATATTTAAAGACATAAAGAAGAATTTAATCTAAAAAAGAAATTCAGTTATTCGTTTAATAGAGTTATAGGT
>JBJKSY010000470.1:0-3544 GCA_046703645.1 Cyclobacteriaceae bacterium | reverse complement strand
AAAGTCTGAAATAAGTTATACAAGGCTATGCCAGTAAAATCGGAACATTCGTTCATTACATCCAGGGAAACCGGGTCACCCATATTGAGACCCTGCTTTATCAGGTGCCCGTCGACCAGGTCATAATTGAAATCTTCAGGCAGGGTTAACCGGGTTTCCATTCCTTCATCTATCCTTTCACGGAACATTCCCGGCAGCGCCAGCCCGCAGGCACAGGTCATAAGGCATCCGTAATTTCCACAGGTACATTTCCTTTTGCTGTGGGCATCCACAATGGTATGACCGATCTCTCCTGCCGTACCCGTCTGCCCCCTGAAGATCTTTCTGTTAAGCACGATCCCGGCCCCGATACCCGTGCTGATGGTCATAAAGATCATCGTGTGGAAATCCCTTCCGGCACCGAACAGGAATTCCCCGAAAGCCTGGGCATTGGCGTCATTATCGAGAACTACCGGGATCCTGAAATGTTTCTGGATCTCGTTCCGAAGCGGGTAATTTTTAAACCCCGAAAGGTTGGAGCTAGTTATTGTGATCCCTTCATCATACCGAATATGTCCCGGGAAACCAACCCCAAGCCCCGGAAGTGAATCCTCTTCCACGACGTTGTTCTTCAATAACTTTTTCACCAGCAATACGATTTCTTCCACGATCATGATCTCCGGTTTCCTGTTATGATCGGTCACAACGATTTTGTCGATCACATTTCCCCTGTCATCGACCAGCCCCACGGAAAGTTTTGTGCCGCCCAGGTCGACACCGCAAAAAAATTTCTCCATAATCAGTTTAAAGAATGCTCGGTCCTGGCAATGATATCGTCCTGCATTTCAGGAGCCAGGGTGGTAAAAAAGGCAGAATAGCCTGCCACCCGAACTACAAGGTCCCTGTAATTTTCAGGATGCTTTTTAGCCTCCATCAGGGTTTCCCTGGAAACGATATTATACTGAACATGCCAGCCCTTTAAATTTGAAAAAAAAGTTCTGAGAATTGAAATCAATTTCAATTTATCAGACGGTTTGCGCATAGTCCCCGGGGTAAGCTTCTGGTTCAGAAGTACCCCCCCGAGGATTTCCCCGGTGGGAAGTTTTGATACCGACTTGAACACGGCCGTCGGGCCCAGGTGATCCGTTCCGGAGGTCGGGGAACTTCCTTCCGCCAGTGGGGTATAGGCCTTTCTACCATCAGGGGTTGCGGGAACAACAGAACCTGATGGCACATTGGCAGAAATGCTGGAAGTGCCGGCATAATACCGGCAGCCGATCGGCCCCCTCCCGTAACGTGTGGTGTGATATTGTTTCAGGGTATCGATGTATTCCCTGTAGGCATCGCGAAGCAATAAATCCACATAATCGTCATCATTCCCGTATTTTGGGGCATAATTCAGGAGTAGCTGCCGGGTTCTCTCCCCCTGCTCACCTTCAAAATTATTTTCCAGGATTTCCATCAGTGTTTCAGGGTCTATTTTCTTCTCTTCAAAAACGAGCTTCCTGATGGCTGCCAGTGAGTTACCCAGGTTGGCAATACCTACCTGCAGTCCGCTGATAAAGTCATATTTCGATCCGCCTTCCTTGATGGTTTTTCCACGCGGTATGCAATCTTCCACGAATGCCGAACAAAGAATATCGGGAGTCAGCTCTTCCAGCGCTTTGTCAACAGCAGTGTCGATTTCAACGGATACCCTTGTATACTGAATTACCTGGTTTTTCCAGGCATGCTGTAATTCTTCAAACGATGTGAAATCTTCTAACCTGCCATTTCCTGTAAAGAAGATTTCCCCCGACTCCGTATCCCTGCCGTTGTTCATGGCAGCAAGAAATACCCTCATGAAATTCAGGAAGCTCATGCCCGTACACCGGTAACCCCATTTTCCGGGTACAGCGATCTCAATACACCCGATGGCCGAGTAATCAAAGGCATCTTCGGGTTCAACACCGATGCCTATCAGGGAAGGAATAACAATTTCGTCATTATTAAAAGCCGGCATTCCGAATCCCTTGTCGATCACCTCCATGCATTTCATCATGAATTCATCGGATATCCCATTATGGTACCGGACAGAAAGATTTGGCTGTGTCAATTTCATTTTTCCGACCGAATCAAGGATCAGGTAGCTGAGTGTATTCACAGCATCCTTTCCATCTGCAGTCTGACCTCCGATTGTTACATTCTGGTATAAGGGCCCGCCCGCCGAGTACCGTGTATGTGACCAGGACCTGATCTTGTTTATGGATAAAAGTTTAACCCAGCAGTTTTCAAGCAGCTCGAGTACAAAATCCTCATCTGTCTTTCCCTTCAGGATGTCGTTTTTATAGAAAGGATAAAGATACTGATCAAGTCTTCCCAGCGATACCGAATGACCGTTGCTTTCAATCTGGAGGATCAGTTGCACAAAATAAACCAGTTGAAGTGCCTCATAGAAATTCTCCGGGGGGTTGTGAGAAACCATCCCGCAATTGGCCGCAATAATTTCCAATTCGGCTTTGCGTTGAGCATTTATTTCATCCGCTGCTTTTTCAGCGGCAAGCCGGGCATATCTTTCTATGAAATGTTCAAATGCTTGCAGGGATATTTCCAATGACCGGTAAAATAGTTCTTTGCTTTCATATTCCGGTGAACCGGTATCCAGTTTATCTCTGAATCTTCTGATTTCATCAAGGTAGCCGTCAAGACCCAATGCAAGTATTTTCCGGAAATCGACTGCTATATGGGCATCTCCGGAAGTAAGATTTCCCTCTGCCCTTATTATCCCGGCCTCATGGATCTGTCTTGCCTTTTCATCCATGTTGGCGTACCCCTTTTCGATCAGCGTTTTACCTTTCCACCAGCGGCAGATTTCCCTTAGCTCCGACTTCTGGGATTCGGTGATATAAAAAGCATCGCCGGGCCGCTTATCGAATTCATCCAGCTCATTTACAATCCAGTCGACAGCATATTCCGGGAATATCGGCGCCGCGCGAAGGACCGATGACTGGTTGCCGGCAATGAGTTCACCATCATCGATATAAATAGTCATTTCTTCAAGAGTCGCCTTTAATGCCAGGGCCCGTCTTATAATTACCGGCATATTTGCATTTTCCCTGTAGATCCTGGTATAGATCCGGGCTCTTTCGGTACAGACCGTGGACTTTGCATTCAGGACTTTATCCTTCAGATTCCTGATCCGGTCAGATATTCCGGCAATTTGTAATGCGATCATATGATTATCCGCCAATATTGACAATTAAACCTTTTTGCAATGCATCTTGATAATAGGGTTCCAGGTCTTTTTCCTGCAAAGAAGCAAAATCACCGTAATTATATTTTCTGCCCAGCATTTGGTACTTCCTTTTACCCAGTAAATGGTAAGGGAACAGATCCATTTCCCTTATAACTCCGAACCCCAGTATGTATTCCATAATGAATATCATTTCCCTGATGGAATGATTGAATCCCGGTATTATCGGAACCCTGGCAACTATATGTGCCCCTGTTCTGATCAGTTTCTTCAGGTTTTCATGAAAGAGGCTGAGGCGGCCGCCTGTATATTTTTTATATTTTTCCTCATCGG
>JBJKSY010000469.1:0-4941 GCA_046703645.1 Cyclobacteriaceae bacterium | reverse complement strand
GAAATCGGGTAAAGCGGAATTGATCAAGGTGAGTGATAAGGATATTTTTATTCCTCCCACTGAATCGACAGACGATACAAAGGCGCATCTGGATAACTGGATTGATTGTATTCGTACCCGGAACCGGAAAACAAATGGTCATGTAATGACGGGATATTGGCATTCTGTCGGGATCATCATGGCTACCAGGGCATACCGGGAAAATAAAAAGTTATATTGGGACAGGGAATCTGAGGAGATTATTGACCACCCGCCACAAAAGTGAATTGTGAATAAAATAAATAAACTCAAGCTTGAATGATAAGGCCTTTAAATTTATTAAGATTCATGTCGCAGGGAAATTTTTTGAAAATTTCAATTCTTATATCCCTGACATTGTGGATTCTTGCTAATGAAGAAGTAATGGGACAGAATTCACCGATTGTTTTAAAAGAATTCATTTATGACAGCGCATCCTTTCCTCAATGTCATGCTTCAACGATAGCCGAAACACCTGAGGGTCTTGTTGCCGCCTGGTTTGGAGGCACTGCCGAAAGAAATCCGGATGTCGAAATATGGTCAAGCCGCAAATCAGGTGATCATTGGTCTGCCCCGGTATCAGTGGCCAATGGAATACAATCCAGTGGAAAGCGATATCCATGCTGGAACCCTGTACTTTTCCAGGTTCCTGGCGGGAACTTATTGTTGTTTTATAAGGTAGGTCCCAGCCCGGATAAATGGTGGGGCGAAATGAAAACTTCTACTGATTTCGGAAGGTCATGGTCCCCTGCAGTTAAATTACCCGATGGGATCCTCGGCCCGATAAAAGATAAACCCATACTACTAGATAACGGTGTGATTTTATGTGGTAGCAGTACTGAAAATCATGGCTGGCAGGTTCATTTTGAGATGACACCTGACTTGGGGAGGACCTGGACCTCCACAGGACCATTGAATAATGGAAGGAAGTTACAGGTGATCCAACCGACCATTCTGTATTACACTGATGGGAGATTACAAGCTTTATGCCGGAGTCGGGAAGGGGAAATAATGACAACATGGTCGGCAGATTCAGGAAAATCCTGGTCCGGATTCAGGCCGGCAGGTTTACCTAACCCCAATTCCGGTATTGACGCAGTAACCCTGAAAAACGGAATTCAGCTTGTGATTTATAATCATGTTTCAAATTATCCGGGAAAGGATGGAGGACCCAGGACTCCTTTGAATGTGGCAATCAGTAAAGACGGGACGAACTGGTTTGCAGTATCCGTCCTTGAAGATACGCCAGGAGAATTTTCTTATCCGGCAGTCATACAAACCAGGGACAATCTTATTCACATAACATATACCTGGAAAAGAAAAAGGATCAGGCATGTTGTTCTTGACCCTGCAAGGTTTAATCCGCGACCCATTGTGAATCAGAAATGGCCGTAAAACACTATATAAAAGCCCGCATGGCGAATTGTCCCGTAATCATAATTGAAAAGGGGAAGATTATTTTTTCACATTCATGAGCAATCTGACGCTGACCGACCTGTTGGTTATCCTTGTTTACCTTTCAGGGATAACTTTATTGGGTATTTATTTTGGACTGAAAAAGGAGGATAGTAAAGCCTTCATGATCGCCAGGGGCAACCTGCCAGGTTGGGTGATAGGGTTCTCAATTTTCGGGACGTACCTCAGCAGCAATACTTTTCTGGGAATTCCGGGAAAGGCATTTTCAGAAAACTGGAATTCATTTATATTCAGTCTGAGCATTCCACTGGCTGGATGGTTGGCTTCAAGATATTTTATTCCATTTTACCGGGAACAAGGGGAAATATCAGCTTACCATCAATTCGAGAAAAGATTTGGCAGATGGGCCAAGATCTATGCTGTGCTATGCTTCGTCCTTACCCAGGTTGCACGCGTCGGCTCGATCCTCTTTGGAGTCGGCCTGGTACTTTCTGCCGTCTTAAATATTCCTCTCTGGCAGATCATTGTCATTACAGGGATTGTTGTGATGATATATACCACTATTGGTGGAATGGAAGCGGTAATCTGGACCGACGTAGTGCAAAGTGTTTTACTTTCATTGGGAGCGCTTGTAGTACTTTTCCTGCTGATCCTGAAAACCCCTGGGGGACTTCATAATATCCTGGCTTCAGGGATTCATCTGAAGAAATTCAGCCTTGGATCCTGGAAATTGGAATTTACAAGTTCAACGGTCTGGGTGGTGTTTCTTTACGGCCTGTTCATCAACCTTACCAATTTCGGTATTGATCAGAATTATGTACAACGCTACCATGCTGCAAGAAATATCAGGGAAGCTTCCGGATCTGTATGGTTACTGGCAAAACTTTATATCCCGGTGTCTCTCATATTCTTTTTTATCGGCACTTCATTATTTATTTACTCAACGAACGATGCCGGATTTTTTTCCGTCCTCCGGGATCATATTCCGGGAATAGATCCTTCACGGATTATCAATGATGCCGGTTCCAGGGCTGCTCTTTTGAATTCCTCGGCGATCGGCGATAAAGTACTGCCATTATTTGTCGCAACAAAAGTTCCTTCAGGGCTTGCAGGGCTGATCATTGCGGCTCTGCTTGCTGCCGCCATGTCAACCGTTTCAAGCAGTATGAACAGCACTGCCACCATTTACCTTAAGGATATTCATCCCGGAGACGAAGGAAAGGAACGCAATGACAGGAAAGATCTTATGATCCTTCGGGTAGCAACCGTAATATTCGGAATGATCAGTATCCTGGTAGCCCTGGCAATGATTGGCGTGAAAAGTGTGCTTGATGCATGGTGGGTTTTATCGGGTATTTTCTCCGGGGGACTATTGGGCCTTTTTCTGCTGGGTTGGATAAAAAGAGTTGAAAATGTTCATTCATTCATTTCTGTGACACTTGGGATCATGGTGATAATATGGATGACTGTACCACACCTGATCCCGGAAAAACTATACTGGTTAAGAAGCCCTTTTAATGCGAATATGATCATTGTGATCGGTACACTGAGTATTTTTATATCAGGAATTCTACTGTCGGGAATATTTCGCAATGGAAGAAAAAAAAGATAAATACAAAGGATTGTGGCCGGTCATGCTTACACCTTTTACCCAGGCAGGTGAAGTCGATATTCGCTGCCTGGAACAACTCACGGAATTTTACCTGGAACATGGGGCAACAGGGCTCTTTGCCAATTGTCTTTCAAGTGAAATGTTTGAGTTGAGTGAAAAAGAAAGGATTGCCATCATCAAAACAGTGGTTGCAAATGTTAAGGGAAAGGTGCCTGTCGCTGCCACAGGAACTTTTACTGATTCCACAGAGGACCAGCTTGAATTTATTAAAAAGATTTCGGATCTGGGAGTTGACGTCGTTGTCATCGTAACGGGAATCATTGCCGGAAAAGAGGATGAAGAAAGTGTCCTCAAAGAAAAACTTATGCAACTGGCCTACAAGACCGGTGACACCAAACTGGGCCTTTATGAATGCCCGGTACCGTATAAAAGGATTATTAGCCCGGACCTGGTAAATCAATTATGTAAAACAGGAAGGTTTTCTTACCTGAAGGATACCACGTGTGATACAGACCAGGTGCTTGCGAAAGTTAAAGCTGCCGAAAATTCAAATTTATCAATTTTTAATGCAAATACTCCCACAAGCCTTGATACCCTGAAGGGCGGGGCAGATGGCATATCACCTATATCGGCTAACTTTTACCCGGAATTGTACAGTTGGCTTATCAGGTATTTTAATGATATTGAAAAATCGGGGACGGTAGAGTATCTGAATCGATATTTAACCCTTATGGATGCCGTTACCAGGATTAATTACCCGATGAGCGCAAAAGTTTTCCTGGCAAAACGCGGAATTAAGATCAGGCCGGTTATCCGTACCGGCGGATCACCGTTAAATTATGAAGAAGGAAAGATCATTGAAAACCTTTACGAACAATATTCCCGCATCCTTTCGGAATTGTCATTAATTTAAGTGCTACCGGATATTTTAATCATTACTTTATAACCGGTTTCCGGGTTCCGGCTGCAAAATGGTTTTTTTAGAGATAGGTCTTTTAAAAATCTGAAATATCAGTTAATTTGAATAACGATTTCAGGATTGATAAATTTTTTATCCTATGAATTTCACCGATATGATACTGGGCCCTCGATCAAAATACAACAAGACCATCCCCTATACTTATGAAGCCAGGGTGGATGAATTAAGAGGCTCTGGCAGCGAACCGCTTTACAGTTATTATTATGCAGACACTATCTGCGGACTGCTTGAATTTCTCCGGGGAAATAAGATCGATCCGTCCGAGGTTGAATTATTTGAAGTTTACCAGGAAGGGGACCGGAAAATAAAAAATGAATTTTGTACCGGTGGGGAAGGAGACTGGCTGCTAAGACCCGGGATATGTGACTCCATGCATGAGCATTACATTGGTCATAGTGATGAAAATCATTGCTCATACAGGGACAGAAACCGGCAGGGAAGCGGGCCTTACTAGAATAATTTTAACCTGGGCTCAACTATGATCCCGGGCGATTAGCCCGGATAGAGTTCAATTCCCACTATATAAGGCATGGATCTTATTCTTTGAAACAGTTTTAAGGCATATCCCTTTTATCCCGAATAAGAATACTACCTTTAAATGATTAACCGGCCTCGGTTAAAACTTATTGAGTTCAGAAGAGTAGCCAGGACTGCAACCCTGGATCGAGCGTAAAAAAATGCCTGTTAATTGGCATATTTGGCTTGTTTTAATAATTATTGATTTTCTAAAAAAATCAGCCTTCGCTTACAAATTCATATAATAATATCTAATTTTGTGCTCCGATTTTAGGAGGTCTTGTCCGATGGTGTAACGGCAGCACAGTAGATTTTGGTTCTATTAGCCCAGGTTCGAATCCTGGTCGGACAGCAAGGTTTCAGAATCGGTTATAATTTGAACTCTTTTATTTTAAGGAAT
>JBJKSY010000468.1:0-7306 GCA_046703645.1 Cyclobacteriaceae bacterium | reverse complement strand
TGCGTTTCCTCCATCCGTGATCAGGTATCTCCCGTTCCTGAGTGGAAATTCGATCTCAACGGCATCTTCATCTTTCCGGTAGATGACAAGTATAATTTTCAGAAATTCATTTAAAAGATATAATTCAATAAAAGCCAGGATAATTACTAAAATCAGAGAAGGGTGGGATGGATCCGGAATATAAAATCTCCATGTCATAACGGCTAATAGGAGTGATTCCATGGAAAGGCAAAAAATATTTTTAAAGACGGATCCGAAAAACTCCCAGTACCCGGCCATGTAGAGGATGATCAGAACCGTTTGGGTAATTGCCGGAAAAAGGTAAGCATCATTGGTGACTAACCGGCTTAGAATGATCAATATGATTAAAGGCAGGATATGTGAAAGTAACAGTTTAAGAAGGATCGACGTTTTCTCGCTCATTTTTCAATCAAATTAAAAAATAGAAGAAGGTAAAGTATCAAAATTAAATTTAAGGAATATTCATCGAGTAAAATTATAAGGTAAAATCATTTTTTGATTTTCCGAATGAGGATATTTGAATTAAATCATGGATAAATTTCAATGGAAAACCATGTAAGGATGGGTCCCGTTGCCGGTAAAGATAAAAAAACAACTTCCACCTGGTCGCCTCTCAGGATCCGGATCTTCAAGGCATTATTCATAGCATCACTGGCTTCCAATATCGGGACCTGGATGCATGATGTTGCTGCGGCATGGCTCATGACATCCCTGGCACCCACGCCGCTGATGGTCTCCCTCGTACAGGCGGCAGCCACCTTCCCGTTATTTCTTTTTATTCTTCCTGCAGGTGCAATTGCCGATACGGTAAACCGGAAACACCTTCTGGTTCTTACCCATGTCTGGATGATCCTTGCCGCCTTATCGCTGAGCCTTCTTACCTGGTGGAACATGACGACGGGAATTACATTACTGATTTGCATTTTTGCGCTTTCCATCGGCATGGCATTTACGAATCCGGCTTGGGGCGCTATTATTCCCGATATTGTCCCTCATGAAGAGATCCCCTCGGCTATTGCTTTGAATTCGGTAGGGTTCAACCTGGCTCGTGCCATCGGCCCTGCTCTTGGCGGGCTGGTGGTGGCTTCCATGGGACCGGCTTTTGTGTTCTTGCTGAATTCCCTGTCTTATATAGGTGTCGCAATCGTATTGTATACATGGAAATCGGAAAGACCTGAAAGTACTCTCCCCCCGGAAAGCATGTTGCGGGCAATACGCGTGGGTCTCAGGCATGTATGGAATTCGAGACCCGTAATGAATGTTCTTGTAAAAGGCGGTACATTCATCATGGGCGCCAGTGCCATGTGGGCTGTGCTTCCGCTATATGTCAGACAGGACCTGGGCCTGAACTCTTTGCATTACGGGATACTGATCGGTGCACTGGGTGCGGGGGCAGTTCTTGGAGGAATGATCCTGTCCCGCCTGAGAGCCAGATTTTCGGTCGACAAAATGGTAACCTGGCTCCTGATCGTTTTTGCGGCATTCCTGTTCCTGTTGTCGCTGGCTAAGAATTTTTTGCTCCTGTGCCTGCTCATGTTTACGGGAGGAATTGCCTGGCTCATTTTATTGTCCAGCTATAATATTGCCACCCAGCTTGCCTTGCCTGCATGGGTGAGAGCCCGCGGACTGTCTATCTACGCCATGGTGTTCTTCGGAGGGCTGGCTGTCGGTAGCGCCATATGGGGATTAGTTGCCGACATAACGGGGATACCTATCGTGCTGATGGCCTCCGCCGGAGTAATGATCCTGGGCCTGATATTTACACGAAAATTCAATCTTGCCTACAGTGAAACGATTAACCTCTCCGTTTCCAAACACTGGCCGACACCGCAGGTGCATGAAGAACCCGAACCTGAACAGGGACCCATTGTGGTACGCATTGAATACAAGATCGACCCCGACCGGAAACCGGAATTTTTAGCGGCCATGAAGGAACTATTCATTTCCAGGAAAAGGACCGGGGCTTATCGCTGGAGACTGACAAATGATCTGTCAAAACCGGAACAATATGTGGAATCTTTCGTGCTTCCTTCATGGGTCGAGCATATGCGTCAGTATGAACGTATCACGGAACATGAGAAGGAAATTGAGGATCGGGTAAGAGCATTTCATACGGGTAAAAACCCGCCGGAAATTCGAAGGTTTTTATCGAATAAAGTCAGTTGAAAGGTGGACTAATAGACTGGTAAATCAGGAGACTGGGAGACTGGGAGACTGGTTGGACCAAATCACCAAATAAAAAAGGCCGCAGTTATTCACCACGGCCTTCGAAAGTACAACGTATGAGATCAATTGAAAATATAACGCAAGCCAATTTGCATCTGCCAGCGGGAGCTTCTCAGGTTATTATCGATAATGGAATTATTCCAGGGTTTGTAATTATCGATCCTGTTTCCGCTCTTATCAAATCCATTGATATAGGTGAACTGGGGTGCGCCCGTATTCGGATCATTACCTTTATAGCTTTCCACCATGTATTCTCCGCTTGAGATATAGTACATTCTCCCCCAGTCCTTGTTAAGGAAATTGGTCAGGTTGAACATATCAAGTGAGAATTCCAGGGTATTTCTTTTCCCGTTGCCGGTGGTAATATAAACATCCTGCAGGAACCTCAGGTCGATGATATTGCGGAACGGGGTCCGGCTGCTGTTCCTGTCGGCAAATTCACCCCGGTGCTTGCTCAGGTATTTATCGCCGCTTATAAGATCGTTCAATGCAGCCCATTGCTGTGCGGCCGTAATGGTATGTGAGTTGCCGCTCGCATCCGTAACGGTAGCATCTACAAGGTTCGCATCTGCCTCAGATTTGGGGATATAGATCAGGGTTTCATTTACTGAATTCACTTTGGTCAGCTTTCCGCCGTCAGAATAAAGGTAGGAGAAGGGAAGTCCGCTCTGTCCGGTATAAAGGAGCGATATCTGAGAGGCCAGGTGGTTAAGGTATTCTTTCCTGTATGATGCCTGGGCCAGGATCTTGCTGCCCATGCTGAAATTTGAACGCATCACTTTCTTGTCCATGTTCTGCCCGAGGACCGTAGGCCTGTAACGCCATTGTGAATTATTCTGTGAAGAAGTCAGGTCGTTAACTGAATAGCTGTCACCATATGAGTAAGATAGAGTGGCCTGGAAGCCTTTGGAAAAGTTTTTTCTCAGCATGGCGACCGCATTATAAGCATACCCCTTATTGATATTGGTAGCCAGCATAATATAGGAATACTGGGGAGCAATCGTCGTTCCGGGGTATAAAGGTAATTCAGCGTAAGGACCGGGATATGGGTGGGTGATCCCGGCAGTTGTAAGATTAATATTCTGGTAAAATAAGTTATTCAGGAATTTCGAATAGAGAACTTCAGCCGTTCCTACGATACCCCAGGGAAGCTTCTGATCGAGGGCCAGGTCGACTTTTAAAACCTGGGGCAGCTTGAATTTGGTGCTGAATAGATCAATTTCTCCGCTCGGCGCACCTGCAACGATCGTGGTCGGAGGTTGCTGGTTGTATTTTGGATAATTCCAAAGGCTGGGCAAATTGGGATTTGTTCCGGAATAATATACTCCCCCGACTGTAGTGCCGGTATTATTATATGCACCACCAGGCCATACCAGGGGTACGCGGCTGCTGAAGATGCCGATGCCGCCCCTTAATTGAGTGGTTTTGTCACCCTTTATATCGTAGTTGAAACCAAACCGGGGAGAGAATTCAAAATGCGTTCCAATAAATTTGCCGGTCTTCGCTCCCTGCAGATCATATCCCTGTGCGGTTAGCAAGGGTACGGTGTTGGTATTGAAATCGGTGTTATCAGGTGTAGGTTCGTTGAACATGGGAATATCGATCCTGAGACCCAGGGTAGCTTTCAACCTGTCATTTACCTGGTATTCATCCTGTGCATAGGCGCCCAACTGGTATCCATGGAATTGGGCGGCAGCCTTGGAACCGTCGCCGATCACATCATCCACCAGGGAATAGCTTCTAGCGTATGATAAGGGAAGCTGCTTATTCATGAAATCACTCAAGCTACCATAGGTGTAGGCACCATAGGCCTGACGTATAAAGAGATTATAGGCATAGTAGTATTCATCATTCGTACCGATGGTTATGGTATGCTTGCCTTTATAGATCTCAAAATTATCGGTAAGTGTGATCACATTCTGATTCAACTCGTTAGCTGTCGAATACTGCTCGCTGCCCAGGTATATCGTTCCGCTGCCGTCATATATGGTAACGGATGGGAAAGGATGTCCATAAGGATTCCTGTTATCGCGTACAAATGTGCTTCCCAGTATAAGGTGATTGGAAGTGCGCTCGAAATTACTTTTCAGCTCCAGCGTGGTGGAATTGGTCGTGGAAGGGAAAAATACCGCGTTATTGTAAAAGTTTATAGCCTTGGGACTTGAAGCATAGGCACTGATGTTTTCGGCATGTACGTAGGAATGTCTCAGTGTGAGTTTGGTGACTTTTCCCAGGTTGAAATCAAACCTTGCAAGGAACTTCTGGCTTTTCAGAGAATTGGTGTTATCGGTATATCCTCCCGGATCATAATTGAAGGGTGCGTTTTTCAGCGTGGTTATCAGGTTCCGGATATCAGACACGCTGCTGGTGCCGGCATAATTATTCGGATCAAAGGGCTGAGGTGTTTGCTGATTCTGGATTTCCCCGTTCAGGAAAAAGAAGGCCTTATTGGGAATTATCGGACCTCCAACGCGAAAACCATATAACCTGGATGAAAAGTCAGCAAGTTTTTTGGGTGTTACCGTTGGATCATCCGTGGGAGTTTTCCCTGCAAGGTTCTGATTCCTGACATAATAATAGGCGGAGCCGGAAACATCATTGGAGCCGCTGCGGGTAATTGCATTCACGGCGCCGCCGGCAAAACCGGAAACAGTTACATCAAAAGGTGCAACCGATACCTGGAACTGGTCGATGGCATCCATACTGATAGGCGCTACCCCGGTCTGTCCGCCGTTTGAACCGTTACCGGCCAAACCGAAAACGTCATTATTGACCGCACCGTCAATATATAAGGCATTATAACGATTGTTCATGCCGGCGATGGAAGCCGTTAAGCTTGTATTGTTATCGCCCTGCGGCTGAATATTTGCCATGGGATTCATTTGCCAGAAAGTCTGGATAGACCTTCCGATGGAAGGAATTTCCCGGATGGTCTGGCGGTCCACGATCGTTTGCTGGCCTGTCCTGTTTCCGTCAAATACATCATTGGGGCCTGCTACTACGGTTACTTCCTGAAGTTGCTGTGTTGATTCACTGAGGGTAGCATTGATCTGGAAAGTCTGTCCCAGTGTGAGATAGACATTATCCTTCTGGAAATTTTCAAAACCTACAAAGCTGATGGTTACCTTATAAGGTCCGCCCGGCGCCATATTCGGGATCCTGAAATAACCGTCGGCGCCGGTAATGTTTCCGTATTGTGTTCCGGAAGAGGTTAAAACGGCTACCACGTTGGCGCCGGGAATAGCCGTTCCCTTGCTGTCCACCACCCGCCCGTTGATGGCAGAAGTGGTTGACCCCTGGGCAAACAATTCTGCAGAACAGAACATGATCAGGGTAAATAAAACAAGTAAAGATTTCTTCATGATTTGATGGTTTGCTTAATAAAAATAATTGAGTTAAACAATCGGTTTTTCACCCTCCAAAAATAACCGGCGTCATTTCCAATCTGCCTGAAGGCCTGTTAAGTTTTAAAGATCATTTTTTAACAATATGATAAAGAAGCCTCCTCATTCTTGACGACTTTTTGATCTTAACTTGTCTTCTTATTGGCAAAAGATCATCCGAAGACGTTACCAGGATTATAATAAAGGGGATAGCAGAATATAATTTTAAAAAAATACCGTATCAGTGATTTTAACAATTATTTAACACACCGACGAAAAAATTTCAGGAAGTGAAAATACATTGATCCGGTAATCATGAAGCATTTCATCCGGGTCCCATACTGGAGACCCGGACGGGGAAAAATATCACATATTAAAATTCCCTGAAGTTTCACTACGTGTTTCAAGGATACATTTGCCAATTCCCATGGAAGCGATTGAACGGAAAATAAGATAAACGGCAATAATGCTGAAAGCCAGGAAACTGATCCTGGGGGAGAAAGGGATGATGGAAAGGCTGATAAGATAAAGACCGTTAACACCTGCATAATTCCAGAGCTGGGACCTGTATACTTTACGGGTGAATGCCGGTGAGCAAAGCTGCGGGTTTCTCCTTAAGTATATTATCATCAGGAATCCCATGAGGTTTGCTAATAATAAATTGACTCCATATATGAAGACGGGCAAGGCCTGGAACGGGTACCTCCCCATCAGGGTAGTGGGGAAAGGAAGGAAGCTGATGAATAAAAGGAAGAATACATTTAACCATACAAGCACGCCGTCTACTTCATGGAGAAAAGCGGAGGCGTGATGGTGAAACACCCAGTACATGCCCACCAGGATAAAGCTCAAAACATATACGCCTACAGACGGGATCAACGAGATCAGGTCGGAATTCAGGTCCCTGTAATCGACTTTGGGAATGTTGATGCTTAATACCAGTAAGGTGATCACGATGGCAAAGACACCGTCGCTGAATGATTCCAACCTGTTCTTTTTCATATTTTATGGGGTTATTATTTGTTCTCCAATACTACGTACTGATAAGGTTTAAGAGAATAGGCAAACCCGATCGAAACCGGTTTTCCCGTAAATGCATTATGCCATGAGATTTTTCTCAGGGTACCCGGAATATCAAAACGTATGGGCTTGTCCCGAAGATTCGAAAGTACGAATACCTGGTCATTCGCCAGGGTTTTCGTAAAGGCGCAGATGTCATTGGTCGTATATGATTGCAGATCTCCTCTTCTTACAGCTTCGTCTTCATTCCTGAAGCCAAGGATCTTTTTATATTCTGCCGTGACTTTCGGGTTGAGGGACCAGTTGATCTTGTTCGAGGTAAACGGGAATAAGATCCTGAAAGGAGTGCCGACCTCCTGTCCGCTGTAGATCATCGGGACACTTTTCATATAAGCCACAACCACGAATGCAGCCATCGAACCTTTTTCACCTCCAAAAAGTTCCAGGGGAGTTCCGTCGGAGCTGTTCACGTCATGATTGGTGAGATAGCGGACAATTTCCTGGGTGCCGTTGGCTCCTTCATATTCTTTTACATTCAATGTGTCAATGCTCTTTACCGATCGCCCCTTTTCATAGATCATTTTCAGGTTGCCGAAGAACTTGAAACCAAAGTTGTAATCAAACCCGGCTGAATAATTTGCCGCACGCTGACCTTC
>JBJKSY010000467.1:0-3721 GCA_046703645.1 Cyclobacteriaceae bacterium | reverse complement strand
TGTAGAAATACAGGGCCCGACGGTATCACCCGGCATCCCGGAATATAAGATCAAAGAGCATGGGGACGGTCCTATCGAATTGCAGCAGCACGGCAACCCTGTAACCTTCAGGAATATCTGGATAAGGATATTATAATTAAAGGGCCGGGTTTAGCTTCCTGATCCATTTTAATATTTGTGAGAAATCCAGTGACAGTTTTTTATATAAAATCACAGCCAACTTATGCCTGAATCGGAACATTAAACCGAAAAGTGCCGTTAAATACACTTAACCACTTTTCATTACCGAAACCATTTTAATAAAAACTTCGGATTATTGAATCATTCTTATAATCACCAAACCTGGTAAATTATTTAGTTTTTATCTTGCGATGATGAGCTTTTATATGGCAGTTAAATATATTTTAACTTCCGGGCCAGTCTTGAAACGGATATTGGCATAATATTGAAGTTATCTTAAAATATTTTTAGCTGATTCAAAATGAAACCCGGGTTTTCATAATAAAAAAGCCGGTTTTAAAAAGATTTTTTATTATAAATCAAATTAAAATGAGATTTTTTACTTTTCTCCTGCTGGTATTATTGCCATGGTACCTGGCGGGGCAATCTCAGATTGAACGTATTGAGGTCTCCAAAGAAAACAGCAAAATTCAATCAAATCCGGAAGTAAGCCTGCACGGACCGGAAAACTACATCTGCATTCTCGCCGGCCGGGTATTTAACGGAATTGAAATGGCGGGCGAAAAATCAATTGTAATCCGGAATGGTATTATTGAAGCACTGCTTGAACCGGGAGTTCAGCCCCCTCCGGGAGCTGAAATCATTGATGCCAGGGACTGCACGATTATGCCCGGGCTATTTGACGGCCATATTCATTTTATGGGTTCTCCAATATGGCAGGCTGAAGGTGTAGACCGTTATGGTTGGGGAAAAATGGCCAAGGAAGCCTATTCGCTCTTTCCTCAACACCGGATGAGCCTACTTGCTAACGGTGTTACTACCATAATAGATATGGGCAGCCCGGTCGATGGCTACGAGCATCTGCGAAGGGCGTACAATAAAGAAAAAATCGCAGGCCCCGAAATATATTACCCCGGCCCGTTATTTACCGCTCCCAAAGGACATCCCGCAGGTACGATTTACAAAGGACAACATGACCTGATTGCCAATGGAACTGTTCAGATCGATGACGAACTAAAAGCGTGCATGCAAGTGCGTAATTTGAATGAACGACACGTCGACTTCATCAAGATCGTGTACGACCGGATGTGGTATGTTCCCGGCGGAGCTCCCCGGCTTGACCTTAATGTGGCGCGGGCAATTATTGACGAAGCACATTCCCATGGACTTCGCGTATTTGCCCATGTCGGTTCTGAAGAAGAAGCGTATACAATGGTTAATGAAGGAGTTGACGGTATTGAACACAGTTTTGGATCCAGTGACTCTGTTGAGATACTATTTGAAGCAATGATAAAAAGGAAGGTGGCTTTTACACCCACCCTTATTGCCTATGTTCATTACGCTCCTAAGGCGGTGAAACCGATGATGGCGACCGTTAAAAAGGCGTCTGATGCCGGGGTGATGCTTGTATTGGGAACGGATTTTCCTGTTTCTTACGGAAGGCATTGCGGGGATGATGTTTATGAGGAAATGAAACTACTCGAAGAGGCAGGAGTTCCCCGTTTAAATATTCTGCGTGCTGCGACATTAAATGCGGCCGTTAAAATTGGCCGGGACAAAGAAATCGGAATGGTGAAAGAAGGATATCGTGCCAACCTGGTGGTTATGAAAGGGAATGTTGAATATGGGCCGCTGTCTCAAGACCGTGTCGAACGAGTGATCCTCAATGGAAATACAGTATTCGAAAACCAACAGCTGGTTAGTTCCTGTTCCGGTGGTTTCCGGGAAAAACATATACTACCAATTCCCTACTTTTTCTGGGACCCGGTAACCGATTTTAACCTGGGATTAAGCTTAACCGATTTTGACCTAATCAAATCAGGTATCAGCATGAATGGCGATCTTGCCTTCAGCTTCCGGAATATGTGGGCCTCAAATCTGCAATTCGCTGTCCCTACGCCAATTCCAAAGACAAGGGTAAAGACCATTTTTCATTTCGACAACTCGAACAGGATATTTTACGGTATTGGTAATTCCACCCGGAAAGAAGATGGTATTGAATACGGTTCCCTGTTTTTTAGTGAAGAATTGAATACCGTATCAACATTCGCCAGGCATTGGAAGCTGTCAGAAACGTTGGCCGCTGACCAGATACGGTTGCATAATTATTCTGGAAACAGCATTGCTGATATTGAGGGCATGGAAAGCGTACACCAGGTCCGGCTTGGTGTTATGGGGGGATATGATGCAAGGGACCATGAAAACAATCCCTGGCGGGGATGGATGGTGCTTGGAGGCGGCGAACTATCACCGGCCTGGCTTGGCCCGGGAAGAACATACGGTAATATAAAATTTGATATCCGGGGGTTCATTTCACCTTTCTTCAGAAACATAATTGCCGCCAGGATACTCTATAAACAGGCTTTCGGCGAGGTCCCTTTATATTTATTACCGGACTATGGAGGACAGGCTACCGGCCGCGGTTTCTTTCCCCGGCGTTATACGGACCGGGTGGCTCTTTGTGGTCAACTTGAATACAGATTCCCGGTCTATAAGATTATCAGCGGAGCAGCCTGGATAGATGAGGGACAGGTGCAACCGGGAATCAGAAACTTTAGCTGGAAATTTCATCCTGCGTTCGGAATGGGTCCCCGGTTTGCATTCGGATCGAATGAAAATTCAATATTGGCTGTCGATGCAGGTTTTTCGAATGAAGGCTGGGTCTTGTATTTTCGTTCGGCGCATTCATTCTGAAGATTGCCGGATTACAACGGTTAATTTTTACATTGATGTGGATTGAATTTTAAATAATTCACCCGCTTAGTGGATGATTTTTTCATTATACACCCTCGAGATATTTAGCCATGTGACCGTCGGGCTTTCTTTGAAAGGTAAACTCTCTTCAATCTTCTTAATATCCTTTTCGCTGAAATCGCATTCATTGTAATCCGGGATATGGAGTTTTACAGGAGTCTCCCGTTTACATATATTCATCAACATCAACCCTCCGATGATCATTTCCGGGTAAACGATGGCAATAATGGATACTTCATAATAATATTCCCTGTTCACGCCAAGTCTTACGGAAAAACAGATCAAAAAAGCAATGGCTAATAAAAATGAAATAATAAACAACCATGCCATAATAGCCCCCGACCGCCGGATCTTTATAAAAACCGGGAAAGTGAGAAAAAGGAAAGACTCATCAGAAGGTAGCCGACTTCTTTGAGGGCAATGAAAATTCCATGGGGGTTAAATTGAGTGAGCAGGGAAATACCTTCTTTTTCCCCTTTCATCAGGCTCGGGGAACTTTAAATTTCGGATTAGGTAAGAGGATAATAATTTTATTTGATTCCGTAAAACTTAAGACCTTTCCGGCAACCGCCGTTTGATTCCGGTCACGTGTGAATTTTATTCCCTGTGGAAATATACCCTTACCCCGTCATGCATGGTGTAAAGTCTGTATTGTTTACCCTCCCATACCATGATAGGGCTTGAAATGTCTTTGTGCGGGCTGTCTGGCCTTACAACGGGGTTATTTTTATATTTTATCCAGTGCACCAGGTCGCTTGATTCGGCAATTTCCGAATTCCATGTTTTC
>JBJKSY010000466.1:0-3352 GCA_046703645.1 Cyclobacteriaceae bacterium | reverse complement strand
TTCGGGGGCTGGTTTCCATTGACAGTCTGACAGAAGCATCTTACCAATAAGTGGCCATCAGAATTCGGGACCGGGGATTATCCGGAGGGCTTTTCCTTCCCGGCATCGGGCAATAGACTTTAGCTGGTAAAACACTGGTAATAAGCTTCATGCTCAGGTTATTTATGAAAAAGAAGGTCTTAAATAAAACAATTTTAAAATTCTGATTGTATTAATTCCATAAACATCATGACAAAAATGAAAGCAACATTATATACCCTATTCCTGATCCTGCCAGTCCTTACAGCCTGTTCTCAGGGCAATAAAAGGATGGCCGCAAAGGATACGGATCCGGTGGTGACGGCCACGGACACAACACATTACAGGAAGCTCACCCCTGAGGAAAGGAGCGTAATTGTTGATAAAGCGACAGAAGCCCCGTTTTCAGGGAAGTATGACAACTTCTTTGGCAAGGGAGTTTATGTATGCAAAAGATGCGGAGCTCCCCTGTTCCGTTCCAATACCAAGTTCAACTCCGGGTGCGGGTGGCCAAGCTTTGATGAAGCCATACCGGGAGCCGTAAAAAGAATTCCCGATGCAGACGGGATCCGTACGGAAATCGTATGTGCCCGTTGCGGAGCACACCTGGGCCATGTTTTCTTCGGGGAAGGATTCACCCCGAGGAATGAAAGGAATTGCGTGAATTCAATTTCCCTGATCTTCATTCCCGATTCAACGGCCGAAGCGCGGCAGGATACAGCCATCTTTGCCGGTGGATGTTTCTGGGGCGTGCAGTATTTCCTCCAGAAAGCGCCCGGCGTCATATCTTCTGAAGTCGGCTATTGCGGGGGCAAGGTCAAAAATCCTTCCTATATGCTTGTATGCAGTCATACCACAAATTATGCAGAATCGGTCCGGGTAATTTATGACCCTACTAAGACGACCTATGAAAAGCTGGCTAAATACTTTTTTGATATTCATGACCCTACAGAGGTAAACAGGCAGGGGCCCGATATCGGGGAAAATTACAGGTCGGAGATCTTTTATCTTAATAATGATCAGAAGATGATAGCAGAAAACCTGGTGAAGGCCCTGGAACAAAAAGGATATAATGTAGCCACCAAAATTGAACCTGCCACCACTTTCTGGAAAGCCGAAGATTATCACCAGGATTACTATGAAAAGGAAGGCGGCACCCCTTACTGTCATCATTATGTAGATCGGCTCTGACAGAGGCCGGAGGTCAGATGCCGGATATCAGACTTCCGACTTCTGATCACTCGTTATATAAGTGATTATATTGCATAATTCTCTTAATTCATGATTATGCCAGGTTACGGCATGAAAAGTGCATTGGCAAAAAGTAATTTCCCCTCTTCCCAGAAATCGCGAAACAAGGGATCATCCACCATATAGACTACAGATCCTTTGTCGATATTTTCCACTCCGATGTCGAGGGCATTCTCCAGGTCAGATTTCGTATTGCTTCCGGCGAAACCTGATAAGCGGCTACGGTAGTTCCTGATGGTGCCTACATTCCAGCCATTCTGCAACAATGCATAACGGTCTGCAGTAAGTTTCAGCGTATAAAAATACCGGGGGTAACCAAAGGCGAGCGGATGGGAATTATCGAGATCCAGCCTGAATATTCCGCCGGTTATTACATTTTCAAGATCCTCCCTGTCCCGGTCACTGTACGGGCTTAAAAGATCAGGAGCTTTGTCAAGTTTTTGAAGATTGACCTTTTCGGAATCGCTTAGATAAGTTTTAAGTCCGAAACCGGATTTATCTGCAAAATGTCGGAGGGCATTTCCCATAATTATTAATCTTCCTCCCCGGCTTGTCCATTCATGTAGTTTTTTCAGGTAATTATCATCCAGCATGTTGTTATAATCACCTGAAGGAATGATCAGGATATCGATGCCGGTAAGATCGACTGTTTCAAGGTACCGCGTATTGATGCGTTTCAGGGGAAAATCAAGTTCATTTTCGATGAAGAACCAGGCTTCCCCGCATTCCTGCGGATCCGTTCCCTCGCCGGACAGCAGTCCGATCACCGGTTTTTTTATCAACCTGAAATTCGGCGAGCCCAGATCGCTGCTGCCCTGTGACATTCCCGAAGAGACAGAAATCATCCGGCCGGGATACTGCCGGGACAACTGTTCAAGAATATTCCTGAAATCGTTTTTCCGCTGACGGTTATCATCCATTGTAACAAAAAAGCTTCCCCTTTTGAACACAATGCCGTTGAATTGTGTGGGGACAAGGTTGGTCCTCAGCGTAAAACCCTTTTTCAGAAGCACGGACATGATCTTCATACCTTCAAGATCATCCCTGCTTAAGGCAAATGCTACCGGATTCGTGGTAATTGGCCGGCTGGCGGTTTCCGGCATTTTCTCAGTCCCGGAAAAATCAATCGCTGATTCAAGGGCAAAAGCATTCAGGCCAAAGGCATAGGGAACCGACCATGCGGTAATATCGTAGGTCATGGAATCCTCAAGTGAAGCCTTCGGTTCAAACAATGCTTCAATAAGCCGGAATTTCGGTTGCATGACAGATATTACCAGATCGTTGGGGTGAACAGTCACGCTTGTCAATGTGCCTTTATGGTAATCAAAGCCTTGCAGAGTCTTAGTCGCCGACGCATAACCATAGGTTATTTTATGAAAATCCAGGAGTCTTTTCAGTCTTGCAATATTATAGGAAGGATTTTCCGCGCAGATCACGAATGATTTATACTTAAGCGAGTCACCATAATTTCTGTAATCAAAATATTTTTGAAAATTCTCCAGGAGATCGTTCGCGTGCTGCACTGACACCTCTATGGTCGAGAGTCCGGAGGTGACGTGATGTTCTATCCTGTCTTCCAGGGTTAGCGTATCACCCGAGCGAGTCAGTACACTGAGCCCTGACCGTTCTCCGCCTGCCATTTCATAAGTCATTCCAATGGCGCCGTTGAATATCGGGTAGGTGTCGCCATAACCCGGGTAAAAAAGATCATAGCGTTCCCGGGTAAAATAAAGCCAGCCTCTTTCATCAAATTTCCTGGCATTATTTTCACCGATGGTTTTCTGAAATGACCGTTGCCAGGGGGTTATTAATGAATTATATGGTTTTGCTGCCGGAGCAAAATAGTATGCATCGTTAATACCTTCCTCATGAAAATCCACATGGATCTGAGGAAGCCATTGATTATAAATGGTAACACGGTCCACCATTTCCTGCTGGGTCACCCACGACCAGTCTCGGTTCAGGTCAAAATAATAATGGTTCGTTCTGCCGCCCGGCCAGGGTTCATGATGCTCTTCGGAAACCGGGTCCGGGTCGGGCTTTCTGCCCATGGTTTGCTCAAACCAGTTTACATATCTTTCCC
>JBJKSY010000465.1:0-2171 GCA_046703645.1 Cyclobacteriaceae bacterium | reverse complement strand
CTGTTGTAATTTGGCAATTTCGGTATCCGGTAAACCTCTTGCTTTGAGAGCTGTAATAATTTGATCTTGTGTAAGACCTGCCTGCTGTGCGCGTTGAAGATACATTTTGATCTGGGCATCGGTGAGCTGGTCGACATTTACGTTAGAAAGATCATAGGATGAAATATTCTGGCTATTGGGAAGCTGTTGCTGAGCCTGGCCTTGCTGAGCAGATTGCTGTTGTACCGGCTGAGTGGTTTGTGGATTATTTTGCTGGGAAAATGCATTCAGTGAAAGAAAAATACCGCAAAAAAATGTTGCTATATTTAAAGCTCTTCTGATTTTAGTCATTATTAAAGTGATTCAGCTTTTCCATAAAGAATTTTTTATAACCCGACATGTGTTTATCTATGACAAACAGCAGGCCAGGTCAATGCAAGGTCTTAAACCAGGCATAAATTTAGGTAATTTGCAGCAACTTAGCCATTTGAGAGAAATATGGTTGATTTCAATAGTCAAACCTTTAATAAATCCGTTTTCTTTTCTTTATAGTCACATGCTCGTGCGCCTGCCTTTTCAGGATGGAGGCTCCGAGAGGGGGCCCGGTATGGTAAATAAAGGGGGTGCCTATTGGTATGCGGGATATAATGCTCATTTAACGAATACTGATTTATTGGACATCCTCCCGCGGCGGGCAGGCATACCGGTAGTTAAAATTAAAACCCGGTTTCTTCAAATTTAAAACCTTTGTTCCTTAAATACGCCAGTATATCTTTCAGATATTTTTCCAGCAGAACCTTACTTTCAAGCGCTTTATTCAATTTCTCAGCCAATTCATCCTGATTTTCATCTTATTCATGTGATATGTCATTACGCAATTCCCTTAAATTATCCCATTGGTCAAAATCTGAAATTATCTCCAATTGTTCTAACCTGTTGAAAATATCGATAAATGATTTATTATAAATATCTTCACCAAAAGCCATTAACACTGCTTTAAAAAGCTTTTGCCCGATTGCTTCCTGAAGCTTTGAAAACCGGAATATATACTGGTCAAGATGTTCAATTTCTTCATCCGACAGGATTGAAACTTTATTACCCGTGAATGGAATTAACGGCAAGATTTTATTATAGGCATGATTAAGTCTTTTTAAATGCTTTTTACATTCAAGAACGATAGCACTTAAAACAGTTTCCTGTCTGTTCATAAGAGAATGCCTTCTTTCCGGGCAACAGAAAATATATTCAATGAGACGGTAAAGTTATTGATAATGATGTCAATTTTCCGTTCGCCTAATCTGCCGTGAAGCCGGCGGAGCATATTTATTTTTTTTTCATAAACTTCATTTTTCAATCCGGTCTCAACATACAGATCTATATCCCCTCCTTTTTTCCCATCATCCGTCCTTGAACCGAATAAGTAGACCTTTGCACTGCTGCCAAAACATTCCCGTGCGGCTGTTTTTATGAAATCAATTTCTTCAGATTTTAACCTCATCTTTTTAAGGTCATCATATAGCTGCCGTATACTTCCCGGATACCGGTTTCAAGATCAATCCTGGCTGACCAGCCAAGCCCGTTGATTTTATGTACATCCAGCAGTTTTTGCGGCGTACCGTCCGGTTTGGAATGATCGAATTTCAATTCGCCTTTAAAACCTGTAATTTCTTTTATGATCATTGCCAGTTCTTCGATTGTAAGATCCTCACCCACTCCTATATTTACAAAGCCCGGTTCATTATAATTTTCCATCAGGAAAAGGCATGCTTCCGCCAGGTCATCCACATGCATGAATTCACGGCGGGGGCTTCCCGAACCCCAAATCTCGACAAAAGATTTGTTATTTGTTTTGGCCTCATGAAATTTCCTGATCAGCGCCGGCAGGACATGGGATTTTTTCAGATCATAATTATCGTTGGGACCATAAAGATTGGTGGGCATTACCGAAATGAAATTACATCCGTACTGAGCCCGGTAGGCATCACACATTTTAATCCCGGAAATTTTTGCAATGGCATAGGGTTCATTGGTGCGTTCGAGTAATCCCGTAAGAAGATATTCCTCTTTAAGAGGCTGGGGCGCCAGCCTGGGGTAAATACAGGAGGAGCCGAGGAATAATAATTTTTTAACACCATTGACAAAACTCTGATGAATTACATTGGCTTCGATCATCAGGTTATCATATAAAAACT
>JBJKSY010000464.1:0-5687 GCA_046703645.1 Cyclobacteriaceae bacterium | reverse complement strand
GGCAGATTTGATGAGAGTTGCGTCAGCTTTTTCAAGGCCAAGGAATTTTGTAATATATGTTTTGGCGCTGTCGTAATCTCCCGTCAGGAAACAGGCCTCCCCGAGAGAATAATAAACGTTCTTATATTTTACTGGGTCATTTGCAAGCTGTACCACCCGTTCAAGGTGATATTTCTGTTCAGCAATATTATTCATGACCATGTAGCAAAATGCTATCCTGAGATGGGCTTCCAGGAAATCCGGGGCCTTTTCAAGTGCCGTCCGAAGTATCGCAGCCGCTTCAGGGTACATCCGGCGCTGGATCATTTCGGTGGTTGACTCATATAGCTTAATCGCCTTTTTTGAATGAACGGAGTAATGGGCCTGTTCCGCCTGTCCGAAGGCGAAAGACAGGGAAAGCATTACAAGAAGAGTACAACAGAGCTTTTTCATTGACGAAATCTACGGAATATTCATGAACTTATGAACCTGCAGGGAAATCTTCCAGGCGGGGTTACTTTTTACATATTCCACCATTTCATGCATTATTGCATTCATTTTACCCCATTCCGGCTGAAGATAGAGCCTGCAATCCGGGTTTACCTTTTCAACGAAAGATTCCGCCCATTTGAGATCGGAACGGTTATAAATTATTACTTTCAGCTCACTTGCCAGTTTAAAAGCCGGTTCTGCCGGGTACATGAATTTTTTAGGTGAAAGGCATATCCAATCCCAGGAACCCGTAATGGGATGCGCACCGGAAGTTTCAAGATGGGTACGAAATCCTTCCCGCTTAAGACTTTCGGTCAACCGGGTAAGGTCATACATGGTAGGTTCCCCCCCGGTAATCACGGCCACCCTCGAGGGAAAACGGCTCGCTTTCTTTGCGATCTCCTCAATCTCGATGAGTGGGTGAACGGAAGCATCCCAGGATTCTTTCACATCACACCAATGACATCCGACGTCACAACCTCCAAGACGGATAAAAAAAGCGGGTGTGCCCTGGAAAAATCCTTCTCCCTGGATCGTATAAAAAGCCTCCATTAACGGAAGTTTATCCATTTTTCCTTAATTGATGACCTCAAAATTAAACTACTATTAAGGGAATATGGAGCAGTTGGTGAAAAAGTATTTAATGATTGGCGATTGGTGATTGGTGATTGGTGATTGGTGATTGGTGATTGGCGATTGCGGTCCGGTTCTCCTAATAGCTAATGGCTAATGGCTAATGGCTAATAGCTAATAGCTAATAGCTATTAATAATTAGAAAATTTTCCGGTTATTAAAAATAAGATGAATTTATTAAAAAGCTATTTGTAAATTCTCTTCTGCGATGCCTGTACCGTGTTCCATAAAAGAGCAATGCGGGTCATAAGACCCACTCCCCCGGGAACGGGCGTAATATAGCCTGCCTTGGGTTCCACCTCGTCAAACTTTACATCACCTTTGAGGACATATCCTTTTTTTGCATTAGGGTCGGATACGCGGGTAATTCCGACATCTATCACCACGGCACCTTCCTTTATCATATCGGCAGTAAGGAATTCCGGCTGTCCGAGGGCTGCAACAACAATATCCGCCTTGCTGGAAAAGGATTTTATATCTTTTGTTTTACTATGGCAAAGAGTTACCGTACAATTGCCGGGCCTGGCTTTTCTGGAAAGTAAAACGCTTAGCGGTGTTCCGACAATATCGCTTCGCCCGATAATAACGCAATTCCTGCCTTCAGTCGGGATATCATAATATTCCAGCAGTTTCAATACGCCAAACGGAGTCGCTGAAACATAAGCCGGCAGGTTCTTGACCATCCGCCCCACATTGACCGGGTGAAACCCATCAACATCCTTTTCCGGAAGAATACGTTCCATAATCTTTCCGGGAGACAGATGTCCCGGCAAAGGAAGCTGAACAATATACCCATCCACATCCTTATCCGCATTAAGCTCATCAACAACCTCAAGCAGGTCCTCATCTCCTATTCCGTCATCAAATTTTTTGACAGTCGATTTAATCCCGACATATTCACAATCTTTTACCTTTCCTGCCACGTAAGTCTGGCTTGCCCCGTCGTCACCGACGAGCACGGCTACCAGGTGCGGAATCTTTCCACCGGATCCGACGATCTCTGAAACTTCCTTTTTGATATCATCCTTGATTTTTTGCGAAACGACCTTGCCGTCGAGTAGTGTAGCCATGATCAATTCTTTTTAAATCCAAATAAAATATAAAAATGACGAAATACATTCCTCTATTTTCTGAAGATCGAAGATTGAAGATTGAAGATCGATCATTCTATCGTTTAAAGAAACACTTCATTTTTCAGTATGCTACTTAATAAGTGGCAACAACCGGGTGCTTCATCCTCTATCCTCAATCCAGCTTCAATACTGCCATAAATGCTTCCTGCGGAATTTCCACATTCCCAACCGAACGCATTCTTTTCTTGCCTTTTTTCTGTTTCTCCAGCAATTTCCGTTTCCGGGTGATATCCCCTCCATAACATTTTGCTATCACGTTTTTGCGGAGGGCTTTAATGGTTTCCCTGGAAATTATCTTGGTGCCTATGGCTGCCTGCACGGCGATCTCGAACATCTGACGGGGGATCAGTTCCCGTAATTTTTCACAAAGTCTTTTACCCCATTCATAAGCCTTATCCCTGTGAACAATAGCCGACAGGGCATCAACCTTTTCGCCATTCAGCATAATATCCAGTTTGACCATATTCGATTCCCGGAATCCGATCAGCTCGTAATCGAGGGAAGCATAACCGCGGGAAATGGTCTTGAGGCGGTCATAAAAATCAAAGACAATTTCAGCCAGCGGCATTTCGAAGATCATTTCGATCCTGTCGGAGGTAAGATAATTCTGATTTTTAATGATCCCCCTTTTTTCCAGGCAGAGTTTCATGATGGCGCCTATATATTCCGCCTTGGTGATGATCTGTGCCTTGATAAAAGGTTCCTCGATATAGGCCATTTTTGTCGGATCGGGCATATCGGATGGGGCATTCACAAGTATTACTTCATCATTGGTCAGGAAGGCTTTATATTGCACGGAAGGTACGGTTGTTATAACCGTCATGTCGAATTCCCGTTCCAGTCTTTCCTGAACGATTTCCATGTGCAGCATGCCCAGGAAACCGCAGCGAAAGCCGAATCCCAGGGCCACCGAAGTTTCAGGTTCCCATACCAGCGATGCATCGTTCAACTGCAGCTTTTCCATGGATGCACGAAGCTCTTCGTATTCGGTGGTGTCAACCGGGTAGATACCTGCAAATACCATTGGCTTTACATCTTCAAAGCCTTTGATCGCCGATTTCGCCGGGTTTTCCACATGGGTGATCGTATCCCCCACTTTCACTTCCCTTGCAATTTTTATCCCGGAAATCAGGTAACCTACATTTCCTGCACTTATAGAATCCGAGGGAAGATGCTTAAGCTTAAGTGTACCGATTTCATCGGCATCATAGATCTTCCCTGTATTGAAGAATTTTACCTTATCCCCTTTATTAAGGGTTCCGTTAAACATCCTGAAGATGACTTCAACCCCGCGGTAAGAGTTAAATACCGAGTCAAAGATCATTGCCTGAAGAGGGGCATCGGGGTTCCCCTTGGGCGGTGGTATTTTCGTGACAATCGACTCAAGGATCTCCTGCACGCCGATACCTTCCTTTGCGCTGGCGTAGATGATATCGTCGGCATCGGCACCCAGCAGGTCGATGATCTGGTCGGCAACTTCCTCGGGCATGGCGCCGGGAAGGTCAATTTTATTAAGGACGGGAATTATCCGGAGATTATGATCGAGTGCAAGATATAAATTGGAAATCGTCTGTGCTTCAATACCCTGCGAAGCATCTACCACCAGCAAGGCACCTTCGCAGGCAGCTATTGCCCTCGACACTTCGTAGGAAAAATCCACATGCCCCGGGGTATCGATGAGATTAAGGATATAGGAGGCTCCCTGGTGCTGGTAATTCATCTGGATGGCATGGCTTTTTATGGTAATCCCGCGTTCCCTTTCCAGGTCCATATTATCCAGCACCTGGTCCTGCATTTCGCGTTCCATAATGGTGCCGGTGTACTGGAGCAGGCGGTCGGCCAGCGTACTTTTTCCATGATCAATATGGGCGATTATACAGAAATTGCGGATGTTTTCCATTCAGGCTTTCCTTTTTATGCCGCAAAATTAGGCAAAACAAGGCACTGATCTTTAGCCATGGTTAAAAATATTAAAAACAAGGGTAGGGATGGTATTATATATTTAACCTGACAGGAATTAAATTCTATGAAATAATGTCAAATCATGTGACAATTCCGAAAAATGCATCCTGCTGGAATTTTTGCAGTTCTTCCATGTTGCGCTTATGTATATGACTGGAAATAAACCGTTTACCCATGCTTCAGTTATGAAAAATTAACTAAGATTTCATATACTTAAAAAATTATCTTGCGTATACTATAGGTTGGATAATCTACTTAATTATAGATTTGCCAAATTAAAAAATCCCTTTACCTGAAAATTCATGAAAAAGTTCAGGTTTCAACTGATTATATTCGAAATCTTTTTATGGGGTATATTATGGGCTTCTCCTCTCGGTAATTTTATTTACATAAATAAAAGTCAGGCCCAGATTCAAAATGTTTCACGCACCATACCGACCAATTCCTGCGATCAGGATATTTCATCAGTAATTCCTTTCAACAGCCAGAATCCATTCGGAAGGATCGATCATAATCGTTTCGATTTCAATTCCAGTGAAAAGGAAAAGAAAGAAACCCAATCCGGATCCTATTTACCTTACCGGGCCCCGCAATTAAGGTTAACGTATTATTTTATCGCCAATTCATATACTACAGGCAATCAAAGCCTGAAGGCGCCCGGGTTTATACAATTACAAATCTGATTTCCCCTCTGATTACAAGACGGATTGACCGATTGAATGTACCCATTCTCCGGTGAAGTGATCCCATTCTCCTGACCCTATCTTTTTAGGATTTGTTTCAGGATGAATGAATCTGCCGGGCTCATAAAGAGTCTGCCGAAGAAAACATTCAGCCGGATTCAATTCGCCTGCCAGGATTCCCGTGTCAGAATCATATTCTGCCGGATTACCTGCGTCCAATTTTCATGAATCTTCATCTTAACATCTTTAAAACTATGAAAAAAACATCAATTAACTGGAAAAACATCCATGGAGTACTGACCTCGCTGGTTATACCTGTTGCACTGATTGCCGGCGTTTTGATTTACCTGAAGATTATGGGCAATCCCAATAATTTTCAGGGAGGCAATTCCGAGAATTCGCCGATTCCCGGTAACTATTACGGAGTCATATACAAGGGAGGGTTTATCGTTCCCATTCTGATGGCCCTGCTGATCACCGTTATCACCTTCTGTTTTGAGCGGTATTTCACCTTAACAAAAGCAACCGGAAGGGGCGCCATTGTAAGGTTTATTCAGAACGTCAAAGATAAGATTGCAAAAGGCAATATAGAAGAAGCAATGAACCTCTGCGATCGTCAAAGGGGTTCAGTAGCCAATGTCGTACGGTCCGCCCTGACCAAGTACACCCAGGTGGAAGTCGATTCCGGTATGACCAAGGAACAGAAGTTGCTGGCCATTGAAAAAGAGGTGGAAGAAGCCACATCTCTCGAACTTCCCAGCCTGGAACAGAATCTTGTGATTATCGCCACCATTTCATCCATAGC
>JBJKSY010000463.1:0-3896 GCA_046703645.1 Cyclobacteriaceae bacterium | reverse complement strand
AGATAAACTTCAGGAATTTCAATTTAAGAAAAATTAAAAATGATAGGTTTTATACCGGTAAATTAAATATCAGGAAATTCTAATATAAGGTTCTTCGTGATTTCGGGTGTGCGTAAGAAGCATGTAAATAGCATACAATTCAAAAGAAAAGGGAATATATCCAAGATATCCAAGGAGCGGCATCTCAAATATTTTAGCATATCCGACAAAGGGCACATCGTATATCCATTTGGGATACGAATAAAAATTCCAGCATTCCCAGAGAAAGCCGCACGTCAGGCAACCCATGGCAAGTACATAAACCGGACCCCAGTCGGCATGATCCGTAAAAACGACCAGTGTTTTTTTATCGAGCATAATGTTTATTCCTTCCAGGATAAGGTAAATGGAGACCCACATGAAAACGAAAAAATAGCCGGGCCACAGTAAATCCAATGACAACATTACGGCTCCTATGACCAACATTCTCAAAGAAGTCTTCCGGCTTTTTGAAATTCTGGGTCCTTTATTGAATCGGGACGCCCACTGAAAGGTGGAAAACAATTCGGCCATTTCAAAAACAGCCGGGATGACTGTCGAAAAACTGATTGAAGCAAGGATGAAAAACTGAATATTGCTAAAATGATCCCTTCCAACGTATATCCAGTTCTGGTTTCTTTCATTCAAAAGCTCAAAAAGCCACCAAACCGGGATTGACAAAAAAAATAAGGAAATGAATCGACGAAAATTTCGGTGTATCAGGGAGGTATTTTTTTTACTGAAAATCCAGGCATCGATAAGCAATATTAAGCCCAGCCATTGGGGAAAAAACAAGATCTGTGTTCTGTAACCCGGCAAAAACCAGTTTCCTGCCCAGCATATAGCCATTAAAAAACCGCCTAAATACCCATAAAATCTAAATTTTTGCATAGTGATCAAAATAAATATTGATTTTTCCGGTAAATTTAATAAATTGAACTTCACTACCCTTATATGTTGATCGCGGTGATCCTTCCGGATTTGAGTTGCAATCTTTGAAAATGTTGGATATTGCAGGAAAAGTAATAATTTAACATTAGAAAGATAAACTTCTTTAGATCAATAACTTAAAAATTAATTTTGTACTACCTTGCCTACCCTTAAAAAAATCGTAAAAGATAGTGTCGATATACGGATCATCCTAGTAGCAGTTGTTTATTTTTTATCTGCTTACCTGGGAATTATTCTTGCATTCCGTGAAACCTATACTTCTCCCGTCTGGCCTCCTGTAGGTGTCGGACTTGCCATGATCATATTAATGGGGCCTCGTACATGGCCCGGTATCATGATCGGCTCGCTTATATCCTATTTATTGGTTTTCTGGTTAACCAACATTACTTTCGGAACCGGGGCAATCCTGGCCTCAACACTTATATCCACCGGCAATACTTTAGAGATTATCATTGGCTACTATTTATTGAAGAAATTCGTTGATTTGAATGATCCATTCCAGAAGACTAATCACACATTTATATTTCTTGTCGTAAGCCTTGGTATGTGTCTTATAGGGTCTTCTATCGGCACCTACAGCCTGTATCTCAATCACCAAATTCAAGAAGACCAATTATTGCAGAAATGGTTTTTCTGGTGGATTCCCAATGTAGCAAGTGTCCTGTTATTCACGCCTTTTATTCTTTCATGGACACGCGGGTTTAAAATGAAACTGACTAAACGACACCTGGCGGAGATCCTTGTTTTTATACTCTTATTGATCGCTTTCGGTGCTTTATTAAGCCTGGGTAAACTGGCGAGTACAATGGAAAAAGCCATGCCCTTCCTGGCTATTCCATTCCTGCTCTGGCTATCATTCCGTTTCAATCTTCAGACTTCCATGTCCGGTATACTTTTTACCGCCCTTTCAGCCATTTATTTTACAACAATTACCGGGTCAGGTCCATTTGTTCTGAATTCCAATGAAAATTCAATAATCCTGCTTCAGGTTTTCATAGGTGTAATCAGCATTACCACTCTTGTACTTTCATCAACCGTATATGAAAGAAGTCAGGCACAGGCTACCATACAAAAGTTTTATGATACCCTGGAAACCAAAATCAGGGAAAGGACTAAAGCACTTAATGATGAAATTATTTTTCGCAAAAGGACCGAGCAGAAATTAAAGATCATGAACCTGCAGCTAAGCAAAGCCAACATAGAACTTGATAATTTTGTGTACAGGGTTTCTCATGATCTCCGTGCTCCGGTTGCTTCCGTTCTTGGATTGGCAAACCTGGCCAGAAATGAAAAAAATCCGGCAATGATTCTCGAATATTTTAATATGGTCGAGAAAACCGCCGGACAACAGGATAATTTTATCAAGGACATTTTGAATATCTCGAGGAACGCCAGGCTGGGTATTGAAAGAAAGAAAATCTCCTTCAAAGAACTGATTGATGAAACCCTGGATCAACTGAAATATACCGACAAAAACAAAATGACTGATACCCGGGTGAATGTGAGTGGGAATGTTCCTTTCTTTTCAGATCCTCACCGGATACAGGTCATTTTTAACAACCTGATATCCAATTCCATACGCTATTCAAATGGAAAAAGCCCGGTAATTGATATCACTATCGATATCGATCCCGATCATGCAAATATCATTGTCAGGGATAACGGGATCGGAATTGACAAGAAACACCATAAGAAGATCTATGATATGTTTTACCGTGCAACGGATAACAATGCAGGATCCGGATTGGGATTATATATTGTCAAGGAATCGATTGATAAACTGCACGGATCTATAGCACTGGAATCTGAACTGGGTAAAGGCACGACTTTTAATCTCGTCATTCCCAACCTGATTAACGGGAACAGCACAAACGGGCACAATCCCGAAGAATTAAAAGGTGAAGTGCTTATGGGTTAATCGACCTTCTTGGATAATTCGTCAATCTTCGCCTGAGCATCCTGCCGTCCTGCTGCAAGAGCTTTCTTATATAATTCAATGGCTTCCCGATACGTTTCTTTCTTTTTTCTCGGTGCAAGTTTGGTCCTGTTGGCAGCTTCTTCAATAGCAGCAGCTCGGTCAAAATAGGAATCCGCTTCATTGACTTTTGCCTGCTGCATCATCGCTTCGATCTTCGCTTCAATCAGGTTCAGTTCCTCGGTTTTCTGCTGGATCTGCTGATCCATATCCGATATCTGCTGTTTCTGTACTTCCGTCATTGTAACCAGGGAATCTTTCTGAATATTAATATTGCTGACCTGACCTTCCAGGAAGGAAATATACTTGTTCTTATCATCCAGTTCCTTTCTCAGTTTTTTGATGCTGGAAGAGAGGTAAGAACTGGTCTGGTGGGCCTTCTTAAGAGCATTATCAAGATCATTCAGTTTCTTTTCACTGGATTTCACATATTCATTCAGGTCTTTCACACGCCTCACATATTCATCATAGCTGGTACCCTGTTCCAGTTGCATATTCAGGTTATTCCTGCTGGCATCAATGGAATCCAATAATGTTCCTACTTCATAAAGCGTTTGGTTAGCCTTCTGCGTCACTTCCAATTCATTTTTCAGGGCCATATTTTCATCTTTCAGTTTCTTCATTCCACAACCGGTAAAAAGAAGAATCATTGAAAAAAAGATAAGTTTTTTCATGTGCGTGAATTTTTGATGGCAAATTTAACAGGACAGGAAATTACTTATACAATTCTATCCTCTTAAAATTTTATCCCAGCTTCGCAATGGAAATATTTTCTGTGATTTCAGCTTAACTGTCAGATTAAGTAAGCCAGGTTAATTTATTCTATTTCAACGACAAGCCCTTTTAAATATTCGCTTTCAGGGTGAAAAATATTTACAGGATGATCGGCGGGCTGTCCCAACCGGTATAATATTCTGGCCATCCGCCCGTTTTCGATTGCCGCAGCCATGAT
>JBJKSY010000462.1:0-5244 GCA_046703645.1 Cyclobacteriaceae bacterium | reverse complement strand
CTTGTTATAATAAATGCGGGCAAGTTTTTTATTCCCGGTTTTTTCATAACCCAGGCCGGTTAAATAATAGATCTGCGGAAGGCGGACATAACCGGGATCCCTTCCGATCTGCTGGTTTTCAGGGTACCCGTCAGCTCTGAGAAAATCCTGTAGTGCCTCATCGTAACGACCCTGTCCGAGCTTACTTTTCCCTTCAAGCAGAAGAGCATCCACATAGATATCGTGCAGGTTCCGCGTTCCTTCCTGCGCATGAAAATTGAAACTGTCGAGGTATTCGATCGCTTTACCGTATTGGCCGTTGAGCAGTAAGACCCAGATTTCTTCCGTAAGGGCATCCTCCCGTTTTTTTACATACTCGTGATTTTCAGTGAGCAGGCTAAGCCTTTTATCCAGGGCCGTATTATTTTCTTCGTAGATCTTATCCAGTTCAAAATAATATTTAGCCTGTGTTCTATCATGACGAATGGCTTCTTCATAGCATTGAATAGCCCTGGCATTGTTATTTTCGGCATGATAATATCCCCATCCGAGATTTCTCCACGCAATCGCTAATCCAGGATCTTTTTCCACCGCTTTCTTCCAGCAGGATAAGGCATTTTCAGGCTGATGGTCATACAACAGGTCCCCGAGATAATACCAGGCTCTGGAATTATTAATAGTATGGCTGATTGCCGAATCAAGCACTTTGATTGTCTCAAGTCTGAACGGGAAACAATAATCGGTGGAAAGCGTCTCAGCCTTTTGAAAGTAAGTGAGCGCATCGCTCTCCCGGTGGTTCAGTAAACTGAAATAACCAAGGTAATAATAGATGGTGGGATAATTATTAAGATGTTCATTGCCGGAAGTTGCTGCCATTGTAAGTATTTGAACCGCTTCATCGTTCAACCCGCTTTTCATATAACCGGCTGCCAGTTCAAGGTAGGATTCCGGAACGTCGCGCATAAGTTCTTTAAAATCAGCCAGGGCTTTGGTCGCCTGTGGATCGGTACCTGAATGTTTGTTGTCAAGGTAAGTTTCAAACCTGCACCAGGGATCAAGTTCATCCATTTTTTCTAACCTTTCACAAAGCGCCAGGGATTCATTCAGTTTTCCGGTCCTGCGTAAAAGCGAGGCTTTTAAGTCAAGCAGGGCAGGGCTGCTGGAATTGGTTTCCAGCGCCATGGTTACCTGGTCAAGAGCTTTCTGAAAATTGCCCTTAATGCCTGAAATCCTGGCAAGTTCAAAATATGCCGGTGAACGGAAAGCGTAATCCCATGTTGCCCTGTAAAGTGTATCATAGGCATCATCCCATTTCGCCTGCGATATGAGCGTTATCCCCAGGTCATAGAGCACTTCACAATTATAGGGCCGTGTGTAATCCTTTGTCAGCCGGGTTATCGCCTTCCTGAAGTGGCTTGCAGCTTCCTCATACATGCCATTTTCCTTTAAGTTCATACCAACTTCAATGTTGCTCCGGATATCACCGGGGTCTCTTTTTAAGGCTTCATTAAAATATATGATGGGATCGATCAGGGCATTATGAAATTGTTTGATCCGAAGCCCTGTAAGGTAAAGTTCTTCCGTAGTCTTGATTGAGTCAGGAGGCGGGGGGCTTTTCACTGCCTGCGGCAAATCAGGATTATATGGAAGTTTTACAGGCCGGTAGGAAATTATCTCATTCCCGCTTTTATCCACAAGGGAAAGTTTCAGGCCTGTTTCAGGCAGTTTTTTAGTATTATTCAACTCATTGTAATAGGGCCGGGAAGGGTCGATATCGATCATCTCGGAATAAATGGTTTCGTTACCCGATGCAAGTACCACTCGGGCATTCTTATATTCCCTGGTCGTATTGAAAGCCATGACAATTTTGTCATTTTTCACTTCGAGGTTTTCACAGGCATTGATGTTGGCATTTTTTACACCCCGTGTTTTCCTCAGCGGGTACCAGTACTGTTTGAATTGTTTGGTCTCATACGGCTTGATCCAGCTATAATCCGGTTGATTATCTGAAAATGCACCCGCCATCAGTTCGGCGTAAGGTCCGTCCGTATCGGTCAGCACCTTCGTATCCCAGAAGGAACCTTCAGGCCCGGGGCCCCATTCCCAGAGTTTAGCGCCGGCTGCAATATGAGAATCGGCAACATGGATCGTTCCGGCATCCTTGGCATAATCATATCCGGCAAGAAAGCCCTGCTTCAGGTTGAAGGCAAAAAATGATATCGGCTCCGGGTGATTTTTCCACCAGCTTGCATCAATGCTGTCATGGTAATAAGAATACCCGTTGTAAGGTTCCGTTGTGATGGGCCAATGGCTGAAACTTGACTTGGCGTGGTACACTGCATACTGAACGCTGGGAGGGAAAATGACCTGGTAGTCCTTATTTACATGGGTAGCTGCATTGGCCCAGTAGAGGATTGAGTTCGGGTCACTTGTCCCGTTTATCAGTTGAACAGAAACCTCGATATAGGACCGGTCAGGGTACAAAGTGATCTTTACCGTCCAGCTCATACGCTGCCTCGGTTCCGTTTCACCGATCCAGATTGATTTACTGCCATCGCCATTATCCGCCAGTAAATAATCGACCGGCATAAAGGTCGATGCCCGGTGATGGTGGAAAACACACCATTCCACACCTCCCGATATCCAGGCACCCAGCATGCCGATATGTGCGGGCTTGATGACATGCTGCCGGTAGAAAATTTCATAATTATCGGTCTTATCCGTGGCATAGAATAATTTCCCTCCAAGTTCGGGAAGTACACAAAGCCGGATATATTTATTTTCAAGATATAATGCCTTATAAGTTTTATTAACCCTGACATTGGTGAAATTATCGATCATCGGGTAGGGGTAGATAACCCGGCTTGCGCCCTGGTAAGATTCATGATTGAAGAACATCGGGTTAACATCGTTGGGTCCCATGAGATAGGTCGGAAGGGTAAGAGTATCTTCGCGCATGATCACCCCATCGTTATTTTGAGAATATACAGGGGAGTAAAAGATTATGAAAAGCAGGCAGGAAAGGAAGACCATCTTTTTCATTTGGACTGAAAGTTAAAAGGGGTTATCAAGTAAAAAAAACACCGGGAAAAAACTTACACAGGCAACTTGCCGGGCTGAATTTAATGAAAGGAAGGATACGTAGGAATAATTCCTGAGAAAAATCGATACAGACCTGGAATTAATAGCAGATTATAATGAAAGACCTCCGCTGAGCTGAAGCATACTGATCTCGGCTATTTTAGCAAGGTATTCCGCTGTCAGCAACCTTCCTTCAGATTCCAGGGCATTTTGCTGGATGTTCCTGAAATCGATCTCGTTGATGGCACCCAGCCTGTATTTTTCCACGGCTATTTTAAGGTTTTTTCTTGTGGTTTGAAGGTTTTCCCTTTCCAGGGATATTTCCTGCAGGGCGCTTTGGTATCCGTTATAGCTTTTCAGTAAACCGGCTTCGGACTGGATCAATACCTGTTGGGAATTCAGCTCGGAAGAATTATATTCGATTTTTGCATTTTCCAATTCTCTTCGCTTGTTCATTCCGTCGAAGAGGTTATAGGAAAACCTGAATCCATAACCATATCCCTTACTTTGGTTTGTGGTAAGAACGCCGACATCACTTTGTGATTTTACATAGTTGTAATTGCCATATACGGTAAACCTGGGAAAGAAATTGGATCGGGCTTCGCGGATCTGTTGATAATATACATCCATCTGGCTCCTGGCCAGCAGGAGGTCGGAATTCTGGGCCTGCAGTTTTTCTTTCAGGGGGTTGTACTGCATGGAATAATTAAGATCAAAATCATGACCGGCCGCAAAGATGATTTCCGGGGAACGCCCCGCGAAGGCATTAATATCGGCCAGCAGGTTCCTGATGACGAGAGTCTGATCGATAAGGAGGGTGCTGTCGGAGCTATAATCCACTTTCGCCTGGTTGAGATCAAGTTCGGAGGCGGCGCCGACCTGGAATTTTTTTTCTGCAAGACTAAGCCTGGCGCGGGAGATATTCATGCTGGAAACGAGCACCTGCCTGAGCTTTTCCTGTTGCGAAAGCTGGTAATAGAGCGCAGCCAGGCCTACATATAAAGTTTCCATCTGCATTCTTACGGATAACTGGCCCTGGTTTTCAAGTTCCGCAAGTTTTTGCCTGGTGGCAAACATTCGCAGCCCGTCAAAAACGGTCCAGTCCAGCTCGGCAAGTGCATTAACCGAAGAACTTCCTGCTCCATTCCTTTCAACGGGAGCTCTTGAGGGATCGGAAAACACAAGCTTGGTATTGCTGTTGGATTTCCCGTCGGAACCGGTCAGGTTCAGAACGGGAAGAAAACCGGCATTACCCGGGGTGTTATTATTGCCGGCGACAAGCGCGGAATTCCTTGCAATCCTGACCCCGAAATTATTTTCCATAGCTTCCGACAAAATTTCTGAAAACTGGACCGTATCCAACTGTGCCATTCCGGGAATTTCGAGACCCGCAAAAAAGATTATTAATAAAATATGCTTTATTTTTTTAGACATTTTGTTTTATCGTTTTCCGTGAACTCAGGTAGACATACAAAGCCGGAATTACAAACAAGGTAAGAATCAGGGCAAATGTGAGCCCTCCGATGATGGAAATACCCATAGGAATCCTGCTGGTGGCGGAACCGCCAAGAGCCAGTGCGATGGGCAAGGCGCCGAGAATGGTGGAAAGGCTTGTCATGATTATCGGCCTGAATCTTTGAGTCGCGGCACTGATGACCGCCTCTCTGAGGTCAAGCCCTGTAGCTTTACGCTGGTTGGCAAATTCAACGATCAGGATCCCGTTTTTTGTCACAATGCCCACCAGCATTATGATCCCGATCTCGCTGAAAATATTCAGCGTTTGCCCGAATAGCCATAAGGTGAGCAATGCACCGGAGAGAGCCAGAGGAACAGTGAACATAATAATCAGGGGATCCGAAAAACTTTCAAACTGGGCCGACAATACGAGGTACACCAGCACGAGGGCCAGGATAAATGCATACATCAGGCTATTGGAACTTTCGGCGAATTCCTGTGAAACCCCGGAAAGGCTGGTGGTAAAAGTATCATCCAGAACATGTCCGGCGATGCGATGCATTTCATCGATGCCTTGGCCGATCGTGTATCCGTCGGCAGGGTTGGCAGAGATGGTTGCGGAAGCATAACGATTATACCGGTACAGGGTAGGGGGTGTAGATTCATATTTCATCGTGATGAGGTTATCGAGCTGGACGATATCACCGTTCTTATTCCTGACTCCCACGG
>JBJKSY010000461.1:0-4555 GCA_046703645.1 Cyclobacteriaceae bacterium | reverse complement strand
TATATAAACGCCGGCATATTTTCATTGTTCACCACAATATCGAGGTCCCCGTCATTATCCAGATCGCCATAAGCCGCTCCGTTCGAAAAACTGGGAGTATTTAATCCCCAATCTGCCGATTTATTCTTGAAGAATAAGGTGCCGTCATTCTCAAAAGCATAGTTGGATAATCTCTCCGACGGAATAGCTTCAATAAGCTTTTTATAATCGCCGTTATTATTCATTACGATCATTCGCATGACCCTCACATTGGAAAAATACTGGATATAATCCTGGTCTGTTAGATCCTGGTAAATTCCATTGGCGACGTAAAGGTCTTTCCACCCGTCGTTATTAAGATCAAAAATCAGAGCTCCCCAGCTCCAGTCTGTGGCATTCACACCCGCCATCCTTCCGATCTCACTGAAGGTACCGTCTTCATTATTTAAGTGAAGCATATTTCGGGTAAACTGGTTGTAATACCCGTTCTTCTGGTTATTGTGATAATTTTCCCAGGAATCAAAGGTGGTCTTGGACTTCAGCCTGCCCTCGTTTTCCGGAAGCATATCGGTAACAAATATCTCGGGGTAACGGTCATTATTGATATCCGCCATATCGGCCCCCATGGAAGCTGCACTTGTGGAAGGTATTTCCGATTCAAGCTCTTCCTTGAATGTTCCGTTTTTCTGGTTGATATATAAATAGTCCCTTTCGAAAAAATCATTGGATATATAGATGTCATCCCATCCGTCATTATTGACATCGCCGACCGTTACTCCCATGCCGAATCCAATGACGCTGCTATACATGCCTGCCTGGGCGGTTACATCGGTAAAATGATCTCCATCGTTCCTGTATAACCGGTCGCCGCCCAGCGAATCCCTTTTATCGCGAAGATTTTTGGAAAGATCGAAGCTCCCGATTGCCCTGTAGGAATTATTGAGCACGTAGAGATCCAGGTCACCGTCGTGGTCATAATCAAAAAACGCAGCGTGAATGGAATACCCTTTATCGTCCACACCCCATTTATGGGCACATTCCGTAAAGGTGAGGTTATGATTATTGATAAATAATTCGTTCTCCCTGTTATCACCCTTTACATCGCCGGAATTACATACATAAATATCAAGCCATCCGTCACCGTTAACATCGGCCATACTAACTCCGGTCGACCAGGCCTTTGTGCCGCCAACTCCTGCCTTATCGGTTATATCTTCAAACTGGAAATTCCCCTTATTCAGGTACAATTTATTTTTACCCATATTGGAAGTAAAATAGATATCAATCAATCCGTCATTGTTGATATCACCCAAAGCCACACCTCCTCCGTTATAAAAATTACGGTAACGGTAAATATTGAAATCTTCCCGGAAAGCAAGTTTATTTTCAAAATCAACATGGGTCCGGGATGAGTCCATCAGGGTAAATAAGGCATTCTTATTCTCATTCTTTGAACCCGAATGGCAAGCGAACAATCCCAGCAGAAAAAAAATCCAGGGAAAATTAAAAATCTTCTCAGGCTTCACGGTATACCTCCATTTATAATGCCAAACTTTTTATACGTTTATATGATTAATGTAATCCCCGGCTTCAATATACAATTCCGGACATGAATATAGATAAATTTTAACATTCATTTTTTTCTCTTATTCCGTATCCCTGAATCCCTTTTTTATTGGACAGGATTATTCCTATATAAAGCAGGAGCTGATTCAGCAGTGGCGGTATCCTTTTTTTGTTTTTTAAGTTCCTCGATTTTATTATAGACGGGCAGGTCCGTAAAAATTGCCCAGACAAAGGTACCGCCGGCATCCTTGAAAATACTGATCAGCCGGTTACCATCAACTTTGTAATAGGATACCTGTTTATCGGCATTCATTACCCTGTGAAAATCATTCCCATACCACTTTCTGAATCTTCCTACTATGCTTTCTTCCAGGGAATCTGCACCCAGGTGCTTATTCCACGGCGCCCAGGAAATATAATTGAATTTTACTGGAACCCGCCAGATTTTATTTTCATAAAAATTCGGATAAAAATTCACCTGGATGGTATCCCTTTCATCTTCAATGGTATAATAAACTGTCATATTCCCTGATCCCTGTCTTACTATTCCTTTTTTATTGAGATTCCAGCAATGTGAATAAAAATCCTTTCTTTCCATTCCCAAATACAAGCCTAAAAACAGGGTATCATTGCGAACTCCGGAGGCAAGTTCTTTTTCAACCAGGCGATTATAACGGTATGCATCACCGCACCCAAGCATCATCATCACCATCAGAAACAGGATAAAAATATCTCTCAGCTTCATCAGAATTAATATTTAAAGAGTTTCAATTTATCGTTATTCATTCCAACGACGAGGAATTTCTTTCCATGTATCAATAGGGTCTTTAAATCCCGGATCTGGCCCTTTATAAAAAACCCGGAACGTTTAAAAGGCAAGGCTTCAAAATTACCTCTCCCGTCCCCTTTCAGGAAAACCCCGTAACTCGCATCGTTGATCCCCACTTCAGGCTTGACATTATATTGATTTCCCCCCATTACAATGTCCGGATTCCCGTCATGATCAAAATCATCAACGCATATGGCATAAACAGGGCTGAATTGTGCTTCCTGGGGCGCCGGGTAAACATGAAAGGTTCCCTTCCCCGAATTCATCATGATACAGGTGGATATCATGTTCACTGTATCTATGACTGACCTGTTTAACTGTTCGGGTGTAAAGATATCCTGAATCGTCTGATCTTTGAAGGATTTATTATCAGGATATTTACTTTTCAGGTACGGAATCTGGTTTACCAGTTCATCTTTCATCAGATACGGGTAGGATTTATCACCATTATAACGGCAGATGATCTGTTCAACCGAACCATTCATATCGAAATCATTTACATAAAGTGTAACCGGCTTTTTAACAGAGGCCTGAAAGATCGTATTTTCCCCCTCATTGCCGGCAACGAGGTCGGGATAACCGTCATGATTCAGATCCGCTACTGCCAGGGTATGCCACCATCCTTTTGTATTTTTAAGTCCCCATGAATCTGTTTCGTCTCTGAATTTCCCATGGTCATTGATAAGAATAGTAACCGGCATATATTCACCCACAATTACCATATCAGGATCGCCGTCCCGATCAATGTCGAACCATTCCATATCGGTGATCAACCCGATATTTTTAAGCGCCGGGGCCAGCGTTGAAGTCACATCGCTGAAGTTTCCTTTTCCGTCATTCCGGAGCAGGTACCCGTTCACCGGCAGCCCGTAGGCAAAAGGTTTCAGCCTGACGCCTACAAAAAGGTCCTGGTCGCCGTCGCCGTCAAAATCAGCATTCCTGACACAGGAAGTGCTTTCAAATAAAGTACCGGGCAGAAGCTGCCCCGATTTTACAAATTTTCCGTTCCCTTTATTGAAATACAGCCTGTCGATCAAGGCTGTGGAACTGGAAGGAAATTCATTTCCCCCGCTGCAAACGTAAAGATCGTTTTTCCCGTCTCCATTGGCGTCGAACATACAGCTTCCGGCATCCTCGGAGATCCTGTCAGGTTCAAAAATGCTTTTATCGTCTTCTTTAAATTTCCCGTCGGCTGTTTGCAAAAACAGGGCTCCCGGCTGCCCGCTGGAACCGCCTATATACAGATCTTCAAGATAATCGCCATTGATATCCCCAATTGATATTTTGGGGCCTTCGTTGGATACCATTCTCCACATTAAAGGCTGGCGTTCAAAGTCATTAAAATTATTTTCAATATGGGTGTAGGGAATAATCTCCTGGTTGATCACTTCCTTTAAAACCGGAGTGACTGATGAAGCAAGAGCTTCTTTATGATGTAAGGCTGCATTCCGGATATTGATTGTATAGTACCTATCCGCTTTAAGCTCATGCAGAACTGTAAACCGGTCATCAGGCCAGGCGATCCATACAGAATCCACACTTTCATGTTTCCCCAAACCGAAATTTAGCCTTTTATCTACAGTGGATTGAAATCCTCTGACAGGATTTAACTCAAGATAATATTTGTCATGCCCGCAGAAAACGGTTACCCGTGATCCGATAGCCTCCGTGTTCATTTTATCGCCCACAAGGTTAAAGGCAATCCAGTGATTCAGCTTCAGGTCCGAGGTATTATTCCTGAATATAAAAGGCGGCATGTTGGCATTATTGACCACCAGGTCGAGATCTCCGTCATTGTCAAGATCTCCATAAGCAGATCCATTGGAAAAGGAAGGGATGGCCAGGCCCCATTCCTTTGCCTTATTGACAAAATGAAGGTCTCCCTGGTTTTGAAATGCATAATTAGGTACCGGAACAGAAGGGATAGCATTGATCATGGTAAGGATGGCATGTTGCTGGGTATTGATCATATTTCTTACGATAGCCGGATTGGAATAGAAATTCAGGTAATCCTGGTCGAGCAGGTCCTTGTAAATTCCATTGGCGACATAAATATCCTTGTACCCGTCGTTGTCAAGGTCCATGATCAGGGCGCCCCAGCTCCAGTCGGTGTTGTTTACTCCCGCAAGTCTTCCAATTTCGCTGTATGAATTATTCCCGTTATTCAACTGCAATACGTTC
>JBJKSY010000460.1:0-2372 GCA_046703645.1 Cyclobacteriaceae bacterium | reverse complement strand
AGCGATTTCAGTCCTGATATTATCTGTGATGATAACTGATTCAACCATTTTTCTTTTTCTTTTCCTTTTCCTTTTCCTGGTTTTCCATGATCTCAGCCTGTCGGCGAATGGCGTTTTCATGGATCAGTTTAAACAGTTCTTCGGCAAAGTCAGAATTCAGGTCCAGTTTATGGGCCCAGTCGGTACGGGTTTCAATAATTTCCTTCCAGCGGTTTTTCTGAAAGATCGTCACATTATTGTTTTTCTTGAAATGGCCGATCAGGTCGACTATCTTCATGCGGGCGGCAAGTATTTCAAATAATTCATAATCGAGATGGTCAATTTGTTCCCTCATTTCTTCAAGGTGAACGACATATTCCCTGTTCCGGGATGTGGATTTCCTGAATTTGATCTGCTGAAGCATTTCGCCCAGCTTTTCCGGGGTCACCTGTTGCTTGGCATCGCTCCAGGCATTATCCGGGTCCCTGTGGGTTTCAATGATCAGTCCGTCGTAATCCAGGTCTGCAGCCCGTTGTGAGATCTCGAATAGAATGGAACGCTGACCGGCAATATGGCTGGGATCACATATCAGTGGCATTTCAGGGAAGGTCTTTTTGAGGTCCAGCGGAATCTTCCATTGCGGGGGATTCCTGTATCGGGTTTTTGTGTAGGATGAAAATCCCCGGTGGATGGCGCCGATTTTTTTCACCCCGGCATTATGGATTCTTTCAATGGCACCTATCCAAAGGGAAAGATCAGGATTGACAGGATTTTTGATAAGCACAGGATTATCTACACCTTTAAGGGAATCGGCAATTTCCTGAACCGTAAAAGGATTGACCGTCGACCGTGCACCGATCCAGAGAATATCAACACCATGGTAGAGGGCCTCCTGTACATGGACCGGGCTGGCGACTTCCGTGGCAAATGAGACACCCAGCTCCGATTTTATATCGCGGATCCACTTGAGCGCCTGTAATCCCATTCCCTCAAATGAGTTCGGCCGCGTCCGGGGCTTCCAGACACCTGCCCTGATGATATTGATTCCCAGGCTTTTAACTGCTTTGGCCGTTTCATAGAGTTGTTCTTCCGTTTCCGCACTGCACGGTCCGGCTATGAGAAGGGGTTTTTTAAAGGATTCTCCCCAACTTTTCAAACCTTTTATTTCCATTCTTTTTTATGAATTATAAATCAGAAAAACTTAGTTTATTTGCCCCGGATTTCAGCGTGAACAATATTTTTTATGCAAACCGAAACAAAGGTAAATTTCAATGACACACTTGTAGCTTTTGCCCATAAAACCGATAAAGAACTGAGTAAAAGTTATCGTCTTTTTTCGACCATGGATAAAAACCTGATAGTAAAATTAGGCAGTATTTTTATAAAAGGGGCATTAAGCCTTAAATTACCCGTTAAAGGCCTGATAAGGAATAACCTTTTCGATCATTTCTGTGGCGGCGTATCTATTGAGGATTGTGAAAAAACGATCCGGATGCTGGGCGAAAACCATATTGGGACTATCCTGGATTATGCGGTCGAAGGTGAAAAGACTGAAGCGGGTTTTGACCATACCGCTGAGGAGATCATCAGGACCATTCACAGGGCCAAGGGTGACCGGAATATCCCTTTCTGTGTTTTCAAACCCACTGGATTGGCTTCCATTGACCTGTTTGAGAAGATCCAGGCAGGAAATGCACTTACGGAAAATGAGAAGGATAAATTCAATAAAACAGTTGAACGCTGGGACAGGGTTTGCCGCACCGCCCGGGAAAACCACGTAAAAATTTTCATCGAAAGTGAGGACAGTTTTATCCAGGACCCGGTCGATGAAATGGTGAATAATCTGATGAAGAAATATAACCGCGATAAAGCAGTGGTTTTCAATACTTACCAGATGTACCGTGTGGGAATGTTGAAAAATCTTGAAAATCACATAACCAAGGCCGCCGACGAGGGGTATTATTTCGGCGCCAAACTGGTCAGGGGAGCCTATATGGAAAAGGAAAGGGAACGTGCAGGGGAAAGGGGATATACGGATCCTATTCTACCCGATAAAGAATCGACCGATCAATCCTATGACGGAGCTTTGCGGTTATGTATCGAACATATTGAGAGGGTTTCCGTATGTTCAGGCTCACATAATGAGGATAGTAACTATTTACTGGTTGATCTGATGCGCGAACAGCATCTTCCGGAGAATGATGAGAGAGTTTATTTTGCACAGCTATTCGGAATGAGCGATCATATTTCTTTCAACCTGGCCAAAGCCGGATATAACGTGATCAAGTATGTTCCCTACGGCCCGGTTGAGGCTGTGGTTCCTTACCTCATCAGAAGGGCAGAGGAAAATACTTCAATCGCCGGTCAGAGTAGCCGTGAATATCTTCTTATAA
>JBJKSY010000459.1:0-8682 GCA_046703645.1 Cyclobacteriaceae bacterium | reverse complement strand
GCGGCTACAATAAGAGAGGTGGCTAACAGAAATCTCGCTGCTATCCTGTCGCTGAAGGTCCTGTTCCTCATGGCTCCTTTATAATGTATCCCGTCCCTCTCAGGGTTGTGATTAAATCCGAATCAGTTTCTGTATTGAGTTTCTTGCGGAGTGAATTGATATAAACATCAATAACCGAGGTATCATAATCAAAATGTATATCCCAAACATGTTCGATAATCTTCGACCGACTGCATACGTTTCCTTTATTCCTCAGCAGATATTCGAGTAAGGCAAATTCTTTCTGAGTAAGTATGATCTGGCGGTTGCCGCGTTTCACTTCATGGCGGTTGAGGTTCATAAGCAGGTTGCCTGAAGCGAGCTCATCAGGCAGGTCATTTTTATGCCGAAGTTGCACCCTGATCCTGGCAAGTAATTCCTCGAATGAAAACGGTTTCTTTATAAAATCATTTGCTCCCATTTCCAGTGCAAAGACCGTATCCCGTACTGTATCCCTTGCCGTTAGGAATATTATAGGTGAATGAATTTGTTTTTCCCGTATTTGCCTGCTGACTTCAATCCCGCTTATTCCGGGCAGCATCCAGTCAACAATATGTAAATCATATTCATTGGTCAGCGCCAGATCGAGGCCGGAATTTCCGTCTGATGCCAGATCAACAGCAAATCCCTCTTCTTTAAGTCCTTCTTTTAAAAAATCGGCTATCCCAGGTTCGTCCTCAATGATTAAAATACGCATGTCAAAAAATCAATTACTCAATCGTCATTATTCTTATCATTACTATCACCGGGCTTGATTTCAGGATTTTGATTATCAAACTGTTCAAAACCCAGGTTAAGCTGAACGCCGGCAGCATGTTTGAATACCAGATCTCCCCCATAATACCCGGTCCTGGCGAGGCTTAACACTCCTGCTAAAAATAATACCAAACCGATTCCTCTTAATATTACCCGGTATTTCCTGAAAAATTCAATTGCCGTTCTGAATATAGCAGCAATCAACGTAATCCACATGGTAATAACGGCTGCATTTTTATGATCTTCCAGGGCATCTTTCAGCATCCCGGATTCTGAAAGGCCACCGCCGGCATGGTCACCGGAAAAATACGCGGCAATTAATCCTATGGAACCCAATATTAATAAATAAAATCCGCCTTTGCTCAATAATTCCTTTTTAAAAAGAAATCCTGACAATTCAGCAATAAACCCTGTTATTAACAGGGCGATTGGAAAATGAACGATCATCGGGTGTAAATGACTTATATCAAACATAATTTTAGGAATTTAGAATTTGACTCCAAATTAAATATCGGGACCCTTAAAGAAATCTAAACGAATTCTTAAAAATTGCTTAAAATATCAGATCTCCTTATCACGGGAGGAAATCAAGTAATCATTGCATGTCAGGGCTCTGAAGGAGTTTTGAATATTGAAAAAATCATAAAAATTGTCCTCAAAAAGTAATTCGGATATTATCTCAAAGGTCTCTGTATTAAATAATTGAGGCATTATTAGTGATCTTTAATAATATGTTCTGGTTTTCGTTAACTGAACGATCTTATGCAATTTTCCAATATATCAGCGAATAGTTGTATATTAGACGATTCAGGTTACCATAATGCTTAAAAATTTAGCCATGATAAATAGATATCGTAATCCTTTTCTTTTAATCTGCGGCATAATGCTCTTTACTGCCCGGTATGGTTTCTCCCAGCCGATGATGCTGACAAAGGGTACTGCGGCACCCATGTTTTCCGCACAGGCCAGCCTGGCCGGCCATGATTTTGATTTCTCATTGAAAAAAGCACTTGCCAAGGGACCTGTAGTGGTGTACTTCTATCCTTCCGCCTACACGGGCGGCTGTGATCTTGAAGCGCACACTTTCGCCGATCTTAAAGATAAGTTTACGGCAGCAGGGGCAACTATTATCGGAGTATCTGCCGATGATATTCAGCGGTTGAATTCGTTCTCATCCGATAAGGATTACTGCGCCGGTAAATTCCCTGTCGCCTCCGACCCGGGCGGGAAAATTGCTGCAACGTACGGATTGAAGCTCATTCCTCCAAGAAAAGGTATTAAAGACGTTCGGGGCGTGGAAGTCAATCATGGTTTTATCCCCAGGACCACCTTTGTTATCAATAAAGACGATAAAATCGTTGCCGTATTTTCTTCTGATGCCGACCACATATCGCCTGACGAACATGTAAAAAAAGCATTGGCCATTGTAAAAGGATTGTAGACTGAATTGAGGATTTGCCCTGGCCGATTTCCGGAGGTTAACCTGTTTGCAGGAATCCTGATGCTTCCTTCGTAAAAGTTACCGTCAGTTGATGCATAGCCCTCGTACAGGCAACATAAAGCAAATTCCTGTCCTGGTCGGAATTATAATTATCGAAAGTTGCAAAGGGGATAATCACCTCATCGAATTCCAGTCCTTTCGCTAAGGGAATAGTTGCAATAACGACCCCTTCCCTGAAATGTGTACTCCTCTCCGTAAGCATATACACGTCCGGGGCCTTTAGCAGTGTATGAACTTTTTTTAGTTCACCATGTGTTTTGCAGAGAATGGCCATCATCCGGTGGTTTGAATTCCGGAACCGCTCAACCTGGCGCATGATCTCCTCTCCTTCCCCTTCAGATGAGGCAAATCCCTTCACCCGGGGCATGGGTCCATGGCGTTCCATAGGTTTAAGATCCGGAATGGTCTTGATGGCTTGCGCAAATTGTATAATTTCCCAGGTGGAACGATAACTCCGGGTGAGATGAACTATCTCCGCCTGCGGGAAAACAGTTTCAATATCCGTTGCTGCGGAACTATGCAGGTTTAAAGCCTGACCGGCATCGCCAAGAATAGTCTTTTTGCCCAGGAACAACCTTGAAAGCACTGTATACTGAATGGGTGTATAATCCTGCATTTCATCGACCACCAGGTGTTTTACATGCTGGTAAGCCGGCACTCCTTCCAGCCTGATCCTGCAATAGATCAACGGGAACACATCGGCATACTCAAGTTTATTTCCGCTCATTTGAAACAGATCCTCGCGTCCCAGCCAATGATAAAATCCACGGTACAGGTCGAGCACATTGGTTTTTCCTGTAAATCCCGACAGGATCTTATGGATCAGTGATTTTTCATGACCTGTCAGTTTACGTTTCATCCGGTTCCTTAAATACTGCTGGACTTCTTTCTCAATCTGCGGCATCCGGCTCAGCATGGGCAGGCGATGAAGTGCGGCGAACTTTTCCCGCACAAAAGAAGCAGGTACTGATAAACGCTCAATCCGTATATCAGCGGCTGAAAGCCAGTGATTCTCAAGGAATACAAGGTACCGGTTCAGAAAGCTGACGAATTCATGGGTAGATTTGAACTTCACCCGGTCAATAAAACTTTTACTTTTATCGTTAAGAGATGCAAAAACCTGTTGAAGGTAAGTCTGAAAACGGAATTTATGATCAAGCAGGTCTTCAGCCAGTTCCTCCATTCCCATCTCGGGTATATTGGCCTCACCCAGCTCAGGCAGAACATTCGAAATGTAGTCGGCAAATACCTTGTTCGGGGAAATGATGAGAATATCGGATGACCTTATCTCATCCCTGAACCGGTATAATAAAAATGCAATGCGCTGGATGGCAATGGATGTCTTTCCCGAACCGGCCACCCCCTGTATGATTAAAACCGGAGAGCTTTCATTGCGGATTATTGCATTCTGATCACGCTGGATCGTGGCGACAATATTTTTCATCTTGTCGTCCGATGACAAGCTAAGTTCCCTTTGCAGCACTTCGTCCTGGATGTTCATGGTATTCTCGATCATGTACTCCATCTTTCCATGACGGATCCGGAACTGCCGTCTCAGGCTGATGTTGCCTTTTACTTTGCCGCCCGGCGTTTTATACCATGCTTCACCCAGTTCAAAATCATAGAACATGGAAGAGTCAGGGGCCCGCCAATCAAATATCGGATAGGCCTCCGGTGCCTGAGGAATAAAAGAGTGTATCCCGATATAGATCGGCATGGATGAAGTTGCTCCATCAGATATAAAATCGATGCGCCCGAAATAAGGTGACTCCATGAGTCTTGTAAGCTTTCGCCTGATGGCGATCCCGGCTTCGCCCTGAAATGCAAATCGCTTATGGGATTGTCCCGCCGATACTTTATCGGCTTCGTCCATGCTCGAACGCTGGTCGTACAGGTAGCGTTGTTCTTCCCGGTATTCTTTCGAGAATCGTTTTGTATCGCGGTCTGCCTGGGCAAGGGCCCACTCCAATTGCTGTAAAACCAGGTCGAGGTATTTCCGTTCTTCCTGTTCAGTGGGGTGGATCAATGTCTGTGAATTTTGATCTAATGGCTGAATGGTTGTCGGTTTTTCGTTTTAAGGACCACAAAGATACTTTTTTCCCCAATAATGATTTGAAAATTATTTCAAACGAAAGAGAAATAAATCAGCCTGAGATATTTGGTTTATCAGGGACTGTTATTTATTTCCGGAGCAATTGAACCCGTTTATCATTTATTTGCAGGCTCATAATAAAATGTAATTGCCCCACAGTCAAATTTTTTGATTTTTAAGAGCCTTAACATGACCCTGTCCCTTATGTTTTCAAACAACGGCAATCCCTTTCCGGCAATAACCGGGTGAATACAGAGTTGGAATTCTTCAATTAATCCGAGGTTCAATAAGGTTACAATTAAACTCCGGCTGCCGATTAAAATGTCATTACCATCCTGTTGCCTGAGCGCTGCAATCTCTTCTTCAATACTTCTCTCTGCCAATCTCGTATTTTTCCATTCCACATTTTTCAGGGTGTTGGAGAAAACAATTTTGTTTATGTTGTCTATTATTACCGCAAATTCGTCTATTGATCTGTTACCGGTTGGATTCTTTACCACCGTTGGCCAATATTCCATAAGCTGGTAGGTTATACGTCCGAATAAAATGGTGTCCGCATTTTTTAACAGTTCAGTATAATGCTGATGAATTTCATCATCAGCAATCGTTGCCGTATGGTCGCAAAACCCGTCAAGCGTCATATTGATGGCTGCAATTAATTTTCTCATAATATAAAGTTAAGCCATGTAAGTTACCGATCTTGTATCTTGTGTCGGTCTAAATGTTTGCAGAGAAGTCTGATCACTGATCTATCCCTATCGCCATTTTATAAGCCAGTACCGCATCGGCACGCGGGGTCATTGTATCCGATAATAAATTGTAAGTTCCTTTCTCTGACAATTCATCCGCAACTTTTTTAATTAAGGCCAGCGTGGCTTTCATCAGGCTTGAACCCAGGCTTAGCCGGGCGACCCCCAGATCCTGGAGTTCACGGACAGAAGGCGGCAACCCTTCCCCTATGGAAGGGTTCGAAAGAATATTTATGGGGGCGTTGATCTCCTTCACCAGTGTTGCTATTGTTTCTTTTTCCCATACCGGTTGAATAAATATGCAGTCTGCCCCTGCTTCACGGTACTTATTGCCGCGCTTTATGGATTCAGATAATTTTTCTTTTGTTGTGCCGGTCGAAGTATAAAATGAATCAGTCCTGGCATTTATGACCAGGTGAAAGCCCATTGAATCCGATAAGGCGCGAATGGCAGATATCCGCTCACAGAATTCCTTTTCGTCGATCAGTGAAGGGCTCAACTCAAGACTGTCTTCAATGTTTATTCCGGCAATTCCTGTTGCAATGATCTTTCTAACGGACTCTATTATTTCATCGATATTATTTCCGTATCCGGCTTCTATATCCACGGTTACCGGGACCATTACTGAATTTACGATCCCTTTTATGACGTTAAGCATTTCCGCTAATGTTATTATCTGACAGTCAGGATAACCTAATGAGGCAGCAATACCCATACTTGTAGTTGCAACCGCTTTATAGCCGCAGGCTTCTACCAACCTGGAACTTCCGTTGTCCCATGAGTTTAACAGCACCAGAATTTCTTTGTCATGATGAAATTTCAGAAACCGTTCAGCTTTTTCTTTTTGAGTATTTGATACCATGATCTTGTTGTTTTTTATTGTTTAATATATTCCTCTTATTTTTTATATCCGGATCAGGTCTATTTGTTTTCGCATAAAATATCAGGTAAAAGCTCCCCCGTGACCGGTCCGGTTCAAAAATAGAAAATGTTGGTAAATGGGTCTTCAGATAAGTAATATTGAATTTAGCAATTCCCGAATCCCGTGAAAATGCTCTTATGACTGAGCTGATTGTTATTCCAGGAAAACTCAAGTCCGGAATTTAGGAATTAAAATCAAATAAACAAACAGATTGAATATAGTCAGAAAAAATATTTTACCGCGCCCTTATTTCCCGGATTAAGTCTCACATTTATATAGCCTGCCGGTTATAATAAATCAATTTGAAGATAAAATTACCTCAATTGGATACCTTATTCAAGAACATATAATCTAATGGTTTTTACGAATGGATCAGAAATGATCCCGGAAGGATTAACCTTTTCAGAAGACAAAGAGCTTTGGGAAAATCAATAAATTAAACCCGAAAATTCGGAGCCGGATTATTTTACCGTAGCGTGATAGGAATTATTCCGCTTTTGCCTTCGTATTCTTTTTTACAAACTCTGAAGGAGTAAGGCCATAAAGCTTCTTGAACGACCTGTTAAAATAGGAGAGATTATTGAAACCCACTTCCAGGGAGATTTTCGTTATGTTTCCGAAATTCTGTGATAATAAATTGGCGGCCCTTTTTAAACGGATCGTCCTGATGAATTCCGTGGGTGACTGGCCTGTGAGGGCAAATAGTTTCCGGAACAAGGTACTCCGGCTCATGTTAAGTCGGTCCTGGAATTCATTTAAAGTGAAGTTGGAATCGTCAATATGTTCCTCTATGATGCCGATCGCTTTTTTCAGAAATATTTCGTTTATTGATGAAACAGTTATATTTCCGGGCTCCAGTGTAATTTCCCTGCTGAAACGTTCTCTTAATTTTTTTCGTTGTTCTATAAGATTGGCTATTCTGACCATCAATTCGGTCATTTTGAATGGCTTTGCTATATAATCATCCGCCCGGGATTTCAATACATCAATTTTATCCTCAAACGTCGCCCTGGCTGTAAGTATTATGATGGGAATATGATTGGTGGGTTCAGCCATTTTGAGTCTGATGCAAAGTTCCATTCCGTTCAATTTAGGCATCATCAGGTCCGTAATTATTAATTCAGGTATAATTTCAGTGGCTATTTCGAAACCTGCAACACCATCCACTGCTTCCCATATTGCATAATCGGGCTCCAGGTTTTCCCTGATCTGGTTTCTCAAATCACGGTTATCATCGACGATCAGGATCACCGGTTTCTCCGTCTTAAAATTTTCGTCCGTTTCATTTTCTGCTGACTGTAATGTATCCCTTTCAAAATCTGAGACGAACTCAATGTTTTTTTTAAAATCATCCAGGATAATATATTCAGATTCCTTCAGGTGTTCCCTGCCCAATGGAACCAGGACTGAAAAGGTACTGCCTTCATGCAGCTCACTTTGAACCCTGATTTCGCCGTACATTAATTTTGTAAGGTCGTGAACCAGAGAAAGTCCGATTCCGGTACCTTTGAAATCCGATTTAACCGATTCATCCACCTGGTAGAAACGGTCGAATATCCTGGTCAGTTCTTCCTTTTTAATTCCCTGTCCGGTATCATGAACAGTAATTTCAAGGATCGGGGCAGAGCTGTTTTTAAGATCATATGAGGCATTAAAATATATATTTCCTCCTTCCGGGGTAAATTTAAAAGCATTGGAAAGAAGATTGGTGGCCACTTTCTCCAGCTTATCCGGGTCAAACCAGGTTTTAAATTCATCACTTTCAAGCTGACATCCGAAATTAATGCTCCTGGCCTCCGCCATCGAGATAAAATACTCAGAAATATTTTTCAAATGCTCCATGACGTTTCCTTCACAAAGCTCAAGCTTCATTTTATTGCCGTCAATTTTCGAGATATCCCGCAATTGGTTGACCTGGTTCAATAACCGGCCCGAGTTACGTTTCGCAAGAGATAATTGCTGACGTTCCTTTTTCTCATCGAGGTGATTGTTCAGCAATGACTCGACTGAATTCTGTATGAGCGATAAAGGCGTCCGGAATTCATGTGAAACATTTGTGAAAAAACGGCTTTTCAAAGCTTCATTTTCCTTTATTTTTTCATTCTGTTTCTCAAGTATATTCCGCTGGGAAAGTATTTCCTCATTTTGTTTTTCAATTTCATTGGTCCGGAGCTTAACCAGCTTTTCCAATTCAATCTTCTCCCTCTTTAAATTCCATAACCGCCATCTTATAAATCCAATAATCAATGAAAGTATAATAATCGTATAGAATGATAAGGCCAGGTATGTCGACCACCAGGGCTTCAGAATGATGATCTGTAAAGCGGTTCCACGGTTATTCCAGACATTATCATTATTGGATGCTTTAACCCTGAAAATATAAGTACCGGGATCAAGGTTGGTAAACCGGGCAATCCGGTGGTTGGCATCCGTTTCAATCCATTCATCCTGGTAACCTTCAAGTTTATAAGAGTACCTGTTCTTTAGCGTTTGGTTATAGTCGAGGGCTGCAAACCTGAATGACAGGTCATTCTGGTTGAATTTGAGTGTTAACGAATGAATATAAGGTGCATTCCTTGACAAAAGGCTGCTTTTGTCCTCTCCGATCTTCAAGGGATTATTG
>JBJKSY010000458.1:0-4040 GCA_046703645.1 Cyclobacteriaceae bacterium | reverse complement strand
ATACAACGATATCCGATTTCTTATTCAGAACGAATTCCTTCCTGTACCAGAAATAATTCCTGTCCTGGTGAGAAATACCCACCTTCACCGTATCAGCAGGAATATCCTTGACATATTTTTTTACCCAGGAATTATTCAGATAGTCGACACCCTCAAAATCACCGGCATTTTTAAAGGGAGGCTGAGCCAGATTCACTAGTCCGGGGACCTGTATTGTATGATCAAAACGGGTTGGTAAGGGGCCCGGTTTTATGCTTTCTCCTATCTGCCATAAACCGTCGAGCGATATCTCTGTTCTTTGGCAATAAACAGGGCTATTTATTAAAAATAATATAATAAAAATTATTTTTTTCATGTTTTTATCAAGCTATATTACTGTTAATTAACATTTTAATAATTTTGATAACCTGTTACATAAATTCCTGATTAAATCCTAATTACTCCCGATAAAATCTACAATAAATTTTTTTTAACTATAAACAGTTGTTTGGAATTTTAAAAGACACTATATTTTTTTATTGAAATCAGGAAACCCCGTATTTATTAAAATAAGGGCATTTGTTAATCCTGATATTTTTTTCCGATTATTAATCAAAAAATTATTATTAATGAAAACGAAAAATATTATCAAGGCCGCTGTCACCCCTTTTCAAACTGAAAAGCCGGGATAAGGCCTGATATTCAAGATATTCAGTTGCCATATGCGCTGAATTTTTGCTTTTGGCTTAATGGAGAGGCGGGAAACCGGCTCTCCATTTCTTTTATATACAAAGTACAAAAATAAATATAGAATATTGATTCTTATTTAATATTAAACTTCGAAAAATACAAAAACTTTAAATCGGGTTATTTTTTCAATTTCGAAGGCGCAGGTTATGAGGAAATCATGAATTGTCCTCTTTTTTCCTTGATATACAGGAAGGCTCACCGATTCGGCACCCGCTATCGGCTCCAGCAAAATAGTCAAAATAATATGATAGAATTTTCCTGTTCTACAAGGATGTTTCCCCAGGCAGATTCTCCGCAAACATTTTATGGAAAGTCACCTTATTGTCGCCGGGGCTGTAAAAATCGATCAGTTCCGATGCTATCTTATATCCCTGCTTGTGATAAAAAGCACGGGTAGGATCATACTCCTTTCTTGAAGAAGTTTCCACCCAGATATTAACACCTTTGGCGGCTTTGATTTCATCCTCAGCCATCTTTAACAATGTTTTACCCAGTCCAAGGTTCATGCTGGTTTTACTTACCGCGATCCAGTACACATCCCAGCTTATTTGCGTGCATGGAGAAGGTCCGAAATTCACGTATCCGATCGCTTTTTTTCCGGATTCCGCTACGATAAAAGAATACCCGCTCCCGCTTCCCCTTTTCAGGCCGTCATCGATGATTTCAAGCGCCACTTCGATTTCAAAATCAAAAAAAACTTTCGTTGATTCAAGGATCTCTCTGATATCTTCTTTATCGGAAGGAACCAGGTTTGTTCTGAATTTTATATCCATAAAAATTAATAATTTACATCATCAAGAATTCTTTTAACAATGTCCGCTTTTTGTATCCCGACAAGGGCACAGGCAGCTATGAAACCGCTATCCGGGGAAATGCATGGATTGCCGTTGATCTCAATGACCCAGGGATTATTATCTTCATCGACACGAAAATCAACCCTGGCATATCCTTTCAGTCCGAAGACCTCCCAGCATTTCAGGGAAATATCCTTTAGCTTTTTCTGAAGGGCCGGGTTCCTGATGGTATTGAATTCACGGATAGTATTTTTATATTCCGGAGTAGTAGGATGCCATTTTGCCTTATATCCCAATATCCTGGGCTGGTCAGGTTCATAATTATAAAAAACCATTTCACCCGCCGGAAGAGCAATGGGTCCCGTTTCACCTGCCAGCAGGGCAACACTGAACTCTCTTCCATGCACATATTCTTCAATGAAATAGTGAGAAGGGCTATAATGCTTTGCTTTCTCGTACAGGGCCGGATCACCGGCAAAAAACACGGCTTCCTCATGAAGTCCTACCGAGCCGTCTTCGCTGATAGGCTTTAACAGGTAGCGTTTTCCCTTTTCCAGGTTTTCCACTTCATCAAGCATGAACCAGCCCGGAGTGGGAATATGAGTTAATTTCATCTGGTTTTTGGCCAGTACTTTATGTGTAGTAAGAAATAAGCCTTCAACCGGTACTCCCGTATAGGGTATTTTTCTCATCCTCAGGAGACCCGGCACGATATAAAGCAATTCGCCTTTATTGAATGTTGATTCCACCAGATTGAATACAAGGTCGGGTTTTTCGGATTCCAGCATTTTAAGGTCCCCGAGCAGGTCATCACCAAAATCCAATATTTTTACATTAATATCCATAGCAACAAGGGCGTCACGGATCAGATTAACCTGGTAAATTACATCCAGTTCGTCGAGGGTCGGGTCCGGGTTGAGCCGGTTATGGATGATGACGATTTTTTTATACATGATTTTTCCGGGTTCGTTGTATCGCGTTATTCATGATAGTTTCAATTAATTCCTGGTATGAAATACCGTTCATACCTGCAAGGATCGGCAGGTCAGAACTTACAGGGTTGATGCCTGCAAGCGGGTTAACTTCAATAAACTGCATGATCCCGTTGGCGCCGATTTTCATGTCAACACGGCCTGCATCCCGGCCACCTATGGTTTTCCAGACTCCCAGGGCCATCTCCTCACATTCCTGCCGAAGATCTCCGGTTACCGGCTTATATTCCACTCTTCCGATCCAGTTCTCCTTGGTTTCATAGGAATAGATGGTATCGATCCCCTTCAGGAAAATGACTTCCATAGCCCCTATGAACCTGCTTTGTTCTCCTTCGCCGCTAACCCCGGCCGTGAATTCCCTGCCAGGGAGGTATTCTTCGACCAGGACAGGCTGGTGAAATTCATCCAGCAGGGAAGTGCAGACTTTCCTGTATTGCTCTTCATTCCGCACGATAGAATGATCGTTTATTCCTTTACCGGTTCCTTCCGAGACCGGTTTCACGAACAACGGAAAGGCAGGTCTTTTGCCATCAAGGTCTTTAACAGAATTCACTACAATAAAATCAGGTGTCGGAATCCCGGCATCCCTGATGATACGTTTGGTCATGTACTTGTTCAATGAAACAGCAAGTGCGGCAGGTCCTGAAAAGACATAAGGAATTTTATAGGCATCCAGCAAAGCAGGGACCAGGGCCTCTCTGCCGTCTCCATACATTCCCTCGCAAATATTGAAAACCATATCCCACCGTTTTCCTTCCATGAGTTCCCTCATCAGTGTCCTGAAATGACCTATCCGTTCTGTTTCATACCCCGCGTTTGTCAGCGCCCGGTCGATGGCATCTATTGTATCTTCTTTATCGAGCTCCGCGGTTTCTTCCGGAGAATAGCCCATTGAAAGATATTCTGATCTGAGATCGTAAGTAATTCCTACTTTCATAATTCACATGTCTTTTATGTCTGCCGACCAATAGAAAAGCCTGGCCGACCAGGTCCATAAATTTCATCCGCAAAATAAGTGAAAAATATGACTCCCCGATTCAGGGTGCTATGAATTTTTAATCGGGCACTTTGCCCTGAAGGCTTTCTTGCATGATCATCAAAAAAAAGATGCCGGGATTCCGGCATCTTCCTTATTTCTTTATTCCTGGGGGTCAGGGTACTTGTAAAATTTCCCTTCGTAATTCCTCAGAATAACATTGTCTCCTTCCCTGCCCACATAATATTCAGGCAACAGGGGAATCTTACCGCCGCCGCCCGGGGCATCGATCACGAAATGAGGCACGGCATAGCCCGTAGTATGTCCTCTCAGGCCTTCAATGATCTCAAGTCCCTTTTTCACCGGTGTGCGGAAATGTGCCGATCCGGGGATCGGATCACACTGGTAAATATAATAGGGCCTTACCCGGTTATAAAGGAGCTTTTGCATGAGCTTCCTCATGGTCTCCACATCATCATTGATTCCTTTGAGCAATACTGTCTGGCTTCCCAGGGGAATTCCCGCATCGGCAAGCATGTTCAATGCCTC
>JBJKSY010000457.1:0-5615 GCA_046703645.1 Cyclobacteriaceae bacterium | reverse complement strand
GGAATGCTCCTCCTCCATCTTCCTCCTGTTTTGTACAGCCCCGTTGATTTCCACCATATTCAATAACTGGAAAACCAGGGAATGAAGCTGGATATGTTTTTCATTGAGATCCAGCGGGTCCACATCTTCTTCTTTGTTGATCCACGGAATGTGGCGTGCAATATCCGCTTCCCCGTTTTCTGTCAGGGTTTCCCTGAGACAGTCAAGAAGAAATTCAAGATCCTGATAAGGTTTACCCAGTTTTTCCTGTACCTCTTTGAGAATATTCATCATTAATTACCCTTGAAATTTATACTCGAGCCGATAAAATTATTGATAAATCTTCATGAACTTGACAAATGGAAAACATTTTTGGCAAAAAATTCAATAAAAAAGTAAATCATCAATGATAGGCCGGTTTGATTTTATATATTTTTAAAAATCATTAGTTTAACGGCCTGAAAATTCAGGAATTTATAATGCATCAAAATCCAGCCTCAGGATTGCAGAATAAGGTATGCGTGGTCACCGGTGGAGCCGGCACGCTGTGTTCCGTGATCGCGGAATCTCTTTCAGCCGAAAGTGTAAAGGTTGCGATCCTGGATCATAACAAAGAGAGGGCCGTATCCACTGCCGACAGCATACATTCAAGGACAGGGACGGAAACCCTGGGTGTTGAAGCCGATGTTCTTAACCGGGGATCTCTTATTGATGCCAAAATGCTTATCAATGAGAAGTTAGGGAATATCGATTTTCTTATAAACGGTGCCGGCGGGAACTCCCCCAAAGCCACCACAAAATCTGAATTCGTTGAACCTGAAAATATCGGGAACCTTGATGAATCTTTTTACGGTCTCGACCTGGATGGTTTCCGGGATGTTTTTGATCTTAATTTTCTGGGGACTGTGCTTCCGACCATGATTTTCACTATAGACATGATAAAGGCAGGCAAAGGATCGGTGGTAAACATTTCTTCCATGAATTCATTCCGGCCTTTACTGCGGATACCTGCATACTCAGCGGCCAAGGCCTCAGTGAACAATTTTACGCAATGGATGGCTGTCCATCTTGCAAAGACCGGCATACGGGTAAACAGCATTGCACCGGGATTCTTTCTTACCCGTCAAAACCGGTTCCTCCTTCTTGATGAGAAATCAGGGGAGCTAACCGCCCGCGGACAGAAAGTATTACAGAATACACCCATGGCCCGGTTTGGGGTCCCCGGTGATCTTACGGGTTCGGTTTTATTCTTTTTGTCCGATGCTTCATCATTCATTACGGGAATTACATTACCGGTTGATGGCGGGTTTAATGCCTTCAGCGGAGTATAATATTTTTATCATTAAATTATTATGGGGAAAAATGTGATCATAGCCCAGTCCGGGGGACCTTCACCGGTTATCAATAATTCATTGAGAGGAATTATTGAAGCTTGCCGGTCCTATCCCGGAACTTTTAAAACAATTTACGGCGGATGGCATGGCATTGAAGGCGTACTGAAAGAAGAGCTGCTGAACCTCAGTGACCAGGACAGGGAAGAAATTTCATTGCTGCGTACAACACCGGCAGCAGGAAGCATAGGAACCTGCCGGTATAAGCTCAAAGATCACCAGGAGCAGGATTTTGCCCGGGTAATTGAGGTGTTCAAAGCCCATGATATAGGATATTTCTTCTACATAGGCGGAAACGATTCCCAGCACACAGCATTCAGGGTCAGTGAAATGGCCGGCCAGGCCGGACTGGATCTCGTTTGTACCGGTGTGCCAAAGACCATCGATAATGATATAGGTGACAGTGAATTCCAACTCATCGATCATACGCCCGGTTATGGAAGTGTAGCCCGTTATTGGTCGCATATCATACAAAATGCCAACGAAGAAAACCGGGGATCATCTCCTTCCGATCCTGTGCTTGTGATACAGGCAATGGGGAGAAAGATCGGCTACATTCCGGCAGCCTCCCGGCTTGCTGATCCGTTCCGGGAAATGCCATTGCAGATCTACATGAGCGAATCGGGATTGACCCTTGCTGAATTGACGGACAAGGTAAATGACCAGTTGGCCAGGAATGGAAGGTGCATTGTTGTAGTAAGCGAAGGATTCGATGCGGGAAATATTTCCAATATAAAGGATTCCTTCGGGCACGCGGAATATGGCGCCAGTGAAATTACAGTCTCCCAGGTTATCGTAAACCATCTTAATCATAGCGGATTCCGCGTAACCGGGAAAGCCAGAGGCCAGGTCCCCGGAACAGACCAGCGATCCATGATGAACCTGGCTTCCGTTACCGATCTTGATGAAGCTTACAAGGTCGGTCAGAAAGCCGTTGAAATTGCCATAAATGATGGAAACGGGTGGATGGCTACGCTTCTGAGAGTTCCCGGAAGGATATATAATTTAAAATATGACAAAGTTCCTCTCGATAAGGTAGCTTTGTCGGAGCGAAAATTTCCGGGTCACTGGATCGCTAAGAGCAGAATTGACGTTAGTGATGAATTTCGGGATTATGTCAGTCCCCTGATCGGGGAAGACTATGTTTCCGTTCCCCTGATCAATGGAATTCAGCGATTTGCACGCCTGAAACCAATATTTACTGAAAAAAAGCTGCCGGATTATTTCCCGCAGGCCTATAGAAATACGAAAAACTGATACATGCATTCCAATTCGCACAACCCTTTACAGGATTTTAAACCGGAAAAAAAATTTTTTGTAGGAATTGATTCCGACGGATGTGCTTTCGATACAATGGAGATCAAGCACAAAGAATGTTTCTGCCCGAATACCATTCATTACTGGAACCTTCAAACCATATCGAAATATGCACGGGAAGCATGGGAATTTGTGAACCTGTATTCAAAATCCAGGGGGATCAACCGGTTCCTTTCATTGATCGAGGTTATAGATCTTCTCAGGGAACGCAGGGAGGTTAAAGCAAGGAAAGCAGATTTGCCGGATATGACTGGCCTGATTGAATGGACTAAAAGAGAAACAAAATTGGGAAATCCCGCTCTTCAGGCGGAGGCCCTGGAAAAGAACGACCCTATCCTTGACCTGGCTTTGCTTTGGTCGAAGGCCGTCAATAATTCCATACTGGATATGGTTCATGACATTCCTCCCTTTCTCATGGTACGTGAATCCCTTGAAAAGCTTGTGGATGATTCCGATATTATGGTCGTTTCCTCCACGCCGGTGTCGGCTCTCGAAAGGGAATGGTCAGAAAATGATATAGCCCAATTTACACGGATGATCGCAGGCCAGGAATACGGATCAAAAAAAGAACACCTGGCCATTGCTGCCAAAGGCAACTATGAAGATGACCATATTATCATGCTGGGTGATGCCCCGGGTGATATGAATGCCGCTAAAAAGAACGGTGTATTGTTCTTCCCGATCATACCGGGAGAAGAAGAAGCTTCATGGGAAAAATTTCATGAGGAAGGAATTAAAAAATTTTACTCCGGGGATTACAGGGGTTCATATGAAAATAAACTGATCGAAGAATTTGAAAAAAGACTGCCGGATAAGCCATCCTGGTAAATAAAAAATATGCTGTATATAAGTTTTGAAAAGCCACGGGGCGGAATAAGCGATGAAGAGCTCTTCAAGTTGCTGGATGAGGGCACTAAAAAACTGGGCAATTACAGGAACATACTTATCATTCCGCCTGATATTACACGATTGCATTCCTATGCCGGTGAAATTACACAGATACTGTACCGCCTGCTCGAAAACAATGTAAGCGATATTCTGCCGGCGCTTGGCACGCATAAACCCATGACCAAAGCGGAAATCATGACGATGTTCGGGGATGTGCCTGTAGACCTTTTCCGTCCTCATAACTGGCGTACCGATGTAGTTAATATCGGTTCAATTTCCGGACAGTTTATTAAAGAAATTTCAGACGGTCGGCTGGACTACCCCTGGCCTGCACAGATCAATAAAATGGTCTATGAAAACCGTCATGACATGATATTATCAGTCGGACAGGTTGTTCCCCATGAAGTTGCCGGCATGGCCGGCTTTAATAAAAACATTCTAATCGGCACCGGCGGTTCGGAAGCCATACATAAAAGCCATTTCCTTGGTGCCGTGGTGGGGGCGGAAAACCTGATGGGAAGGACCATTAACCCTGTAAGGAGGGTATTGAATCTTGCTTCGGAACGTTTTCTATCCCACCTGCCTATCGTCTACATCCTGACCGTAATCGGCCGCGACGAAAGGAATACACCCAAGCTGAAAGGTATTTACATGGGTGACGATGTAGAATGTTTTAACAAAGCAGCCAGCTTATCGGTTAAATTAAATATTAAACTCCTGGAAGAGCGTGCGAAAAAAGTGGTGGTGTACCTTGATCCCCTTGAATATCACAGTACATGGCTGGGCAATAAAAGTATTTACAGGTCAAGAATGATGATCGAAGACGGAGGTGAACTGGTTGTTATTGCGCCGGGAGTAAAAAGATTCGGGGAAGATGCCACCATCGATTCCCTGATAAGGAAATACGGATACCGTCAAACGACAGAAATCCTTGAACTTGCCGGAAAAGAGGAAGATCTTCAGAATAACCTCAGCGCCGCCGCACACCTTATTCACGGAACTGCCGACGGCAGGTTTAAAATCACCTACGCCACCAATAAAATGACTCCTGAAGAGATCAGGGGAGTGGGTTATGAACACAGGGAACTGGATGAAACCTTAAGCCAGTATGATACCAATAAGTTGAAAGAAGGGCCCAATATAATGCCGGATGGCGAGGAAATTTATTATATTTCAAACCCTGCTCTCGGGTTATGCGCCCATAAAAGCAGGTTTTCAACGGATTCAAACATTTAAACCAATTAACATACATGGAAAATCTCTCTGATATAGGCATGATCGGCCTGGCGGTCATGGGCTCCAACCTTGCCCTTAACATGGAAAGTAAAGGCTTCCGCGTATCCGTTTACAACCGTACCGTGAAGGGTGTTGAAGAAGGCGTTGTGGATCATTTTATGAGCGGACCCGGCAAAGGAAAGAAATTCTTTGGATCTGACAACCTTGAAACATTTGTTAAAAGCATTAAAAGGCCCAGGAAAATCATGATGATGGTGAAGGCGGGAAACCCGGTGGATCAGCTCATCGATCAATTGCTGCCATACCTTGATAAAGGTGATATTATTATTGACGGGGGTAATTCACATTTCCCGGATACAAACCGCAGAACGAATTATGTTGAAAATAAAGGAATGCTGTATATCGGATCCGGCGTTTCCGGAGGTGAAGAAGGCGCTCTGCACGGACCTTCTCTCATGCCCGGCGGATCAAAGGCAGCCTGGCCTGAAATAAAAACGATATTCCAGGCGATCGCGGCCAAGGTATCCGATGGTTCGCCCTGCTGCGACTGGGTTGGGGAAAACGGTGCCGGACATTTCGTGAAAATGGTCCACAATGGGATCGAATATGGCGATATGGAGCTGATATGCGAGGCTTATAACATTATGAAGTCGGTAATGGGCATGAGCAATGAGGAGATGCACGATGTGTTCACGGAATGGAATAAAGGATTCCTTGACAGCTACCTGATCGAGATCACAAGGGATATCCTTGCCTTCAAGGACAAGGATGGGAAATATATGGTGGATAAAATTCTGGATGCCG
>JBJKSY010000456.1:0-3000 GCA_046703645.1 Cyclobacteriaceae bacterium | reverse complement strand
CCGACGGCGCAAAAAAAATCATCCTGTATTTGAGAGATAATCCGGGCGGTTTGCTGATTGAAGCTGTAAATGTTGTCAACGAATTCATTCCCCGCGGAATGGATGTCGTGAGCACCAAGTGGATAGTAACCGAATGGAATAAGACTTACCAAACGCTTAATAATCCAGTCGATCCCAATATTCCGCTGGCCGTGTTAACCAACGGCCGTTCTGCATCAGCCTCTGAAATTGTTTCGGGTACCATCCAGGATTATGACCGTGGAATACTGGTAGGAAAAAGGACGTTTGGGAAAGGGTTGGTACAAACCACTAGGGATCTGACTTATAATGCAAAGCTGAAAGTGACCACAGCAAAGTATTACATCCCGAGCGGGAGGTGTATCCAGGCAATCAATTACGATGAAAGAGATGCGGACGGGAGTGCCGAAAGGGTTCCGGATTCATTGAAAGTTGCCTTTAAGACAAAAAATGGAAGAACGGTCTGGTCGGGCGGCGGAATTGACCCTGATGTTGAAGTTGGCAGAAGAAAACTGGCACCGATTACCATTAGCCTTATATCGAAAGGTTTGATATTCGATTATGCAACAAAATATTTTTATTCACATGAATCCATCGCACCGGCAATGAAATTTCATATTTCTGACGCCGACTATAATGATTTTGTAAATTGGCTCCAGGGAAAGGATTACGATTATGAAACCTATGTTGAAAAAACAGTGGATACTCTTGAATTTTATGCCTCGGAAGAAAAATTCAACAGCAGTGTCAAAGAAGAAATCCTTGACCTGAAGTCCAAAGTACAGCACGATAAACAGAAAGATCTGGTCAAATTCAAAGATGAAATCGAAGACGCTTTATCCGATGAAATCGCCAGCCGTTACTACCTGAACGACGGCGCCATTGAGGCTTCATTCCATGATGACCCGCAGGTACAGGCAGCAATAAAAGTATTAAATGATCCCGCAAAGTATGATGAATTACTTGCCAAGAAGGAATAGACTGGGGCTAATATTTCTAATAGTAAAAAAGCAATAGAAGGACCGAAGGCCAATCCGGATGAGGGATTTGATTTTCGATTTCTGAATTCTGATTCGCGATTTTTGATTTTTGATTGTGCGCCGCCATGATACTATTCAACTGACCTATGAACAACGATCACGAACGGATTATTATATTAAGTATAGATACTGCCACAAGTGTGTGTTCGGTGGCTCTTCATACTAATGGCGATTTAACGGGCCTTTCTGAAATATTCATTGATAAATCTCATTCATCCCGGCTTATTCCGTCAATTCTCGACCTTCTGAAAGTGAACGGACTTACCTTCACCAATTTATCTGCAGTCGCCGTTTCAAAAGGTCCCGGTTCCTATACGGGGCTCAGGATAGGAATTTCAACGACTAAAGGAATATGTTTTGCAAGGGATATTCCGTTAATTGCAGTAGGCACGCTGGAGGCGATTGCCCGTCAGGTAAATAAAAATGATTTAGAGGGAATTAAATTCATCTGTCCTATGCTCGATGCAAGAAGAATGGAAGTTTATGCTATGCTGATTTCGTCGGATGGAAATGTAGTGGAGCCGGTCCATGCTAGAATAATTAACAGGGAATCATTCAGTCAATACCTCGAAAGAGATAAAATTCTTTTTATCGGTCCCGGTGCAGGCAAATGCAGACCTGAATTATCCCATTCCCCTAATGCTCAATTTAAGGAAGGATATGAGGCTTCGGCCAGGACGATCGGCGAAATCGGTTATGAAAATTATTTAAATGGGAATTTCGAAAACACAGCGCTCTTCGAACCGTTTTATCTAAAAGAATTCCGTACCACGATTCCAAAATCTAAAATCTGAAATGGACGAGGAAATTGTAAACCGGGTAGCGCAAAGCAGCCTTGTAACTTTTGACCTGGAAACATTCTACCATCCGGGAGAAAGAGTGTTGCTGGATCTGAAAAACAATTTATTTGAGGGACTTATATTAAGGGAAAAAGATTTTCGGGAATATGTTAATGCCCAGGACTGGACAATATATAAAGACAAAAACATAGCGGTTACCTGCAGTACGGATGCCATCATTCCGCAATGGGCATACATGCTGGTAGCCACGCGGCTTTCGGGCATTGCACACATGATTGTGATGGGGAATCTTGAAGATCTGGAAAATTCACTTTTCGATGAAAGCCTTCGGTCAATGGATCTTGAAAAGTACCGTGATAAAAAGGTAGTGATCAAAGGTTGCGGTAAATTTCCCGTGCCCGGCTATGCTTATGTGGAAATCACGCGGCTATTGACGCCGGTAGTCTCAAGTTTAATGTTCGGAGAAGCCTGCAGTACTGTACCGTTATATAAAAAGAAGAAATAATTTTTTCGACTTCAGCTTTTGATCTCAGATTTACGATCTTCCTGCAATTAATTCAATAATAAATTTGTTGTTAGTAACGAGGATACCTATTTTTGCAAGCGTTTTTTCCTAACCCTCCAAGGGTTTGAAACCCTTGGAGGGTTAGAAGAAAAAAAGTTCTTTGAACGGATGAAGGTAGCGGACCTTGGAAACGTAAGATACAAAAGGTCAATCCTAGAGTCAGCCAGGACTACAAAACAACAAAGGGCCCCTCAGGCCCCTGGTTAAAAGCAGGGGCAGGGGGGCTGGAATGAAATAATACTATGGAGAGTTTGATCCTGGCTCAGGATGAACGCTAGCGGCAGGCCTAATACATGCAAGTCGAGGGGCATCTCCCGCAGCAATGCGGGAAGCGACCGGCGCACGGGTGCGTAACGCGTATGTAACCTGCCCTCAGCAGGGGGATAGCCCGTGGAAACATGGATTAATACCCCATAAAGCAGGGGTGTCACATGGCACTATTTGCTAAAGCTCCGGCGGCTGAGGAGGGGCATGCGTCTGATTAGCTAGTTGGTAGGGTAATGGCCTACCAAGGCAACGATCAGTAGGGGATCTGAGAGGATGATCCCCCACACTGGTACTGAGATACGGACCAGAC
>JBJKSY010000455.1:0-5015 GCA_046703645.1 Cyclobacteriaceae bacterium | reverse complement strand
GCCTCCTATAAAACCGGTGATTTCGTCATCGGTGTCCTGGGATCGGCCGATGTAAATTCTTATCTCGATGAGCTGGCTGCTTCCAAGAAAGTGGTTAACCAGAACATCAGGATTGAAAAATACGGTTCTGTCAATGAGATCGGGTAATGCAATATTCTTTTTATCGCATCCGATCAGAGCGGGAGCCTGAGTGCTGTAATAAACAAGATCAATTCCGCCAGCACCATGATAATCGGTGAGAAGCCGGGTATGGCCGGGGATGGAGCTGCCATCGATTTCATGGAAAAGGACGGAAAGCTGGTTTTTGAAATTAACCAGGGAAGCTTTGCCAGGCATGGATTGAACGTCAGCGCCCAGCTTGTGGACCTTGCCGTTAAGAAATTTTAAACGGATTGAAAATTATTATCAAAATGAAAATGAAATTCAATATTAGCCAGAAACTGTATTCGGGATTCGGGATTATCATTTTGTTGTTACTGACCGCGACTGTCCTGATCGTCAGCAACCTGACCAGGAATATCAGGCAGAATGATTATGTATCCAAGGAGATCAATCCGATGGTACAGAGCCTTACCGATATGCAACGATCCATTTCAGACTCCAAGCTTTTAATCAAGAACTGGATCTATATCGACAAGCAATCCGATACTAAGGATAAAAGAAGACTGAGGGATCTGCAGAATGTCGAATTCCCTGAAATTACCAAAAAAGCCCAGCAATACATTTCCGTACTGGATTCTACTGACCGGGATAAATTCAGGGGTATTGTAAAAACAGTAAATGATACCCTGTTTGCATTGCAGATGCATGTAATGGATCAACTGAATTCCTTCGACAGTTACAATGATGCTTCCATCCTGTTCGAAGTGAGCCCGATGGTTGATGAAAACGGGGAGATCACCCTCTCAACAGACCGGGCCCTGGCAGGAGTGAATTCCTTGATACAGAAATACTCGGCAAGAGCCGAACGAGCCATTACCGGGATGAATACTTCTTTCAATAATTTCAGGATTTTCATTATTGTAAGCAGTCTCGCGGTAATTGTTATAGGCATTATAATTGCCTACTATTTGACCTCGGGGATCAGGAGATCAGTGATGAAGGCCAATGAGGTGATCAAGGATTTTTCGACCGGTAATCTCGATGTTTCCTTTACGGTAAAAGGTTCCGATGAGATCGCCATGATGCTCGAGAACCTGAAAAACATGATCACAACCATGAAGGATATTGTCCTTTCGATCATCAAGAGTTCCAATGCCATCAACGACGCCGGGTACAAGCTGAAAGATACTTCAAGGAAGCTGGCTGACGGATCCAACGAGCAAGCCACCTCATTTGAGGAAGTATCTTCCACCATGGAGGAAATTTCTTCAAATGTGGAAATGAATACCGGCAATGCCAGTGAAACCGAGAAAATCTCGAAGCTGGCTGTGGAAGGGATCGCCAAAGTGAACCAGAGCGCCGAAAGATCAGTGGAGGCTAATAAGGTGATCACCGAAAAAATTCAGATCATCAATGACATAGCTTTCCAGACCAACCTGCTGGCATTGAATGCGGCCGTCGAGGCTGCCAGGGCAGGAGATCACGGACGCGGATTCTCCGTGGTTGCCGCTGAGATCAGGAAACTGGCTGAAAGAAGCAAGCAGGCCGCCAATGAGATCATTGCTCTCTCAAGGGAAAGTTTCTCCCTTTCTTCAGACACGGGCAACCGGATGAAGGAAACCTTTCCGCTGGTGGAAAAGACCACCAGCCTGGTACAGGAGATCACAAGCGCCAGCCTGGAGCAAAGGAATGGCGTAGTGCAGATCAATACTGCCATTCAGCAGTTGAATAATATCACACAGCAGAATGCAACTTCTTCCTCCGAACTTTCTTCTAGCGCAGAAGAGCTTTCAGCACAGGCTGACCAGCTCAGGAACCTGATCGCTTTTTTCAAGCTGAAGAAAGGGGATGCTGAAAGAATTACTGTCCGTGAGGATGATATAAAGACTGATCCTGAAATGGAATACCATGACTTTACATTCCGTAAAAACGGGCAGAATGGTCATCATCCGAGAAAACAGGAAATGCTGATTGACCTGGAACAATAAAAATTAAGTTTTGGGGTGGTTTACGAAGCCGGAGGTTAAACTTTAAACCTGCCGGCTTTTTTTCCCCATTATAAAAAAATAATTTTTATTTACCGGATAACCGGTTTGAATCAACCGGGATTTAATCGATCACAAAGTTGTAATGCCCCGGGGCAAGCCTGAAAACGGATTCATTATTATCTTTCCTAATATATTCAGCATCATTTAATTTCATAAGGGGTGTATCCCCATCCCTTATATGGGAAGGATCGGGCGATGGAAAAAATACGGTGGCAGTTGTATTTCCCGGTATCACCAGGTTATAGAAGGTTTTTCCCGGAGCCGATTTCCATGAACACAGGATTAATCCCCTCACCGAATGATAGGAAACATCTACCCACTGAAGACTGTCCGTGAAAAGGGGTTTAATGGTAAAATGGTTGAAGCCGGTGGCGTCTGTATCCGGCCGGATCCCGCCGATCCCCTTGAATAGCCATTCACTTACGGAGCCGAACATGGGATGATTCCTTGACCCGTTTCCTTTCCAGCTTTCCCAGAGGGTGGTGGCGCCCTGATTGATCATATATCCATAGCCGGGGAATGTTTGCTGATGAATCATATTAAATGCCAGGCTGCTGCGGTCATATTCAGTTAAAACATCGAGCATCATTTTTGTGCCGAATATTCCTGTTGTAAGATGGTTTTGGTGTCCTGCTATATCTGCTGCCAGCCTGTCGATTGAATTTTCAACAGAGTTCCCGGGTAAAAGACCATAGTACAATGCAATGGATTGAGTCGCCTGTGTTGAGGAATCCACCTCGCCCGAAGAAATATTTACGAAACGGTTAATGAATGTTGTACGGATGGAATCGGCAAGCGCGGAGTACCGTTCAGCATCTTCATTTTTCCCGAGCAAAGCCGCAAAATCCGCCAGGGACTTAACATGATCATAATAAAATGCAGTCCCTGAAACCTCGACAGGTTTGGATACCAGCGATTCATGGTCGCTGATCCCTTTATGAATAAGGTTGTCAGGTGAATGCCGGTGGATGAATTCCACCAGGCTTTTGGTGGCATTGTATTCCCTGGCAATAAGTTGCCGGTCGCCGTAATAAGTATAAAGTTTCTTCTGCAGCCATGGGAAGGCCAGCATCCAGCCGATAGGTCCAGTATCATCGGTGAGACCCTCATCATAGATGCCGTTATCGGGAGCACATTCGGGCATGCCGCCGGAAGGGCGCTGGTCATCGGCAAAATTTTCAACGGCCTCGGAATAAAATTCCGGCATGGAGAAATTCATCATATAGGCCTCCGAAGCTGTTACCATATCCCCCCCGTAACCGAATTTTTCCCTGCCCGGACAGTCCGACTCAATGCTGAATACATTGCTCAAAAAAGTCCACCGGCTGTTTTCCTGTATTTTATTCAGCAGGGAATCAGAACAGGAAAAATCTCCGGCAGGTGTCAGATCGGAATTCATTCGGAGCCCAAGCACATCACCCGGGGAAGGTTCACCGGGATATCCTGTAAGCTCAACATACCGGAAACCATGAAAAGTAAAATGGCTCTTATAAATTTCAGTGCCTTTTCCTTTGAGTATATAAGTATCCGTCTGGTTGGCATCGAGGGGTGCCCCGGGCCGATGCCTGACATAGGAACCCTGGTAGATATGGCAGGCCATGGTTGAAAGATCATTCAGGCTCCCGTCGGGATTCAGCAATTCCCCGTACCTTAGCCTGACCCGGGTACCTGCCGGGCCTTTTACACGGAGCCGGGCCACGCCCGCAAAGTTCTGACCCATATCGAATATGTAAACGCCCTTTTCCGGCCGGGTCATTTTAACGGGACTTACGATCCGGGTGATCCTTACAGGCGGCTGAATTTCCGCCACCAGATTACCACCGGGCGATATTGCCCTGACGGCAGGTTTCCATTGATCATCATTGAATCCCGGTTCATTCCAGCCTTCCTGTTCCAGTCGCGCATCATACTTTTCACCCAGGTATACATTGTTCATAAGGATCGGCCCATTTCCGGTTTTCCAGGAATTATCCGATACAATAATTTTTTCTGTTCCGTCGGTAAAACGGACAGTTAACTGGGCAATCAGTTCAGGCTGACCAATGGTCAGGATTTTCCTTAAGTTCAGCCGGTTGAAAAGGTAAAGAGGCAGGGGATTGAACCATCCGTTTCCCAGCATGACACCCAGGGCATTATTTCCCTGGCTAAGCAATGATGTTACATCATAGGTGGCATACTGGATCCTTTTGGAATAATCGGTCCATCCGGGGTCCAGCACATGATCGCCGACGCGCTGACCGTTAATATAAGCTTCATAATATCCGAGGCCGCTGATGTAAAGCCTGGCGAAAACGATCTTTTTGGATAATTTAAAATCTTTCCTGAACAATGGATCTGGAGTGTCTTTATACATATCCTCTTCGGTGGCTGGGGCTGGATCCCCGTTAAATATCCAGTAACCTTTCCAGTTCCCGGGAGAAAGCAATCCTGTTTCCCACCAGGCGGTCCGGCTGAAATCGGAAGCATGGCCATGCCTGTCCCAGAAACGGACCTTCCAGAAATACCGTTTTCCGGGCAGGAGTGTTTTGCCGGTATAATTTACCTGGATATTTTCATTGGATTTTATTTTTCCCGAGTTCCAGACATCTGCATGGTCGGGATCCAGCAGGCTGTCGTTCGTTGCCACAAGAACCTGGTAAGCGCCCTGCATGATACCGCGGGGTTCGGAAGGAATTTCCCAGAAAAGCCTTGGATTTGAAACATCAATACCCAGCGGGTTTTCCCGGTATTCGCATTTAAGGTTTAATGGGGGAGGGAGATAAGTTTTATGGGTTGTACAACCTAAAACCAGAATTAAAAGTACATAAAGAAAATGTTTGATTTTCATTTTATGATAATAGTTTACTGATATTCCAAAATAAGAAA
>JBJKSY010000454.1:0-6030 GCA_046703645.1 Cyclobacteriaceae bacterium | reverse complement strand
TCACTTCATTTAAGTGTTGCAATATTAACCTTCAGGTTTTCCCTGCTGAATTGCCAATGAGGGACCGGAAGCAAAGCCTTAGGGAAAGGTGGTTTTATTGATTGACTGGAATCAGCATAAACAGATTATACAGTTTCGGCCCCGATGAGAGGCTATTTGAAGCATTTTCCTTGAAGTTTTAAGGAAAACCCGGCCTTCAGGAAGGATTAACCGGAGCCTTTTATTTCAATCCCCCGGCTCTTCTGCACTTTAATAAATACCGTAAAAAATCCTGTTTTTAATCAATTATCAGTGATTTACAATGAATGCTGAGGGTCATTCCGCGAAAAAAAGAAAAAGAGGGATTCATTCCTTAAATTAAGAATGAATCTCTCTTGTCATCGAACCTGTTCCGGTGGAAATGGTCTTGCCAGAAAATATCTATCGTGGCCCAGCCGGAAGGTTGTTAAGCCAGTAATTTTTCATGGTCAGCCGTAAATGGTAGGAAGTTCCAGGCCTTTCATAGATGCCATGTGTACGCATCGGATAGGACATCATGCTGAATGCCTTTCCATCTTTAACAAGTTCGTCGATGAGCAACTCGCAATTCTGGTAATGCACATTGTCATCGCCGGTTCCGTGAATAAGCATCAAATGTCCTTTCAGGTTTTTTACATAGTTGACAGGCGAACCCTCCTTATAGGCTTCATCATCTTCTCCGGGAATACCCTCATAACGTTCTTCATAAATTGTATCGTAGAGCCGTAGGTTTGAAATGAATGCAACCGCGATGCCGGTGGAATAAAGGTCCGGGTAACGGAACATGGCGTTGAGGGTAGATCCTCCTCCCCCGCTCCATCCCCATATGCCAATTCTTCCGGGATCCACGAAGGGGTACATTTTTTCAATGGCTTTAACGGCAGCAGCCTGGTCCTGTGATTCAATGACTCCCATTTTTTCGTAAATGCATTTACGCCACTCCCTTCCGCGCGGAACGGCAGTGCCCCGGTTATCAACACTCATCACAATATACCCGAGCTGCGAAAGATATTCGTGCCAGAGATCACCCCCCTCCCAGGCATCCTCGACGGTAGAAGCAGCCGGTTCTCCATAGACATAAAAGATGACCGGGTATTTTTTTGTTGAATCAAAATCGGGAGGCTTGATCATCCAGGCATCCAAGACTGTGCCTCCTATGTCAACCTTGAAAAATTCCTTGGTATTCAGATGCAAGTCGTCGAATTCGGCTTTAACCGTATGGTTGTCTTCCAGTAACCGCACCGGTTTATTATGCGGCAGGCTGACCAGCTCGTACCGGTCGGGTGTCATGTGGTTACTGAAGGTTTGAACGGCCCATTTTGCATCCGGAGAAATATCATAGGAACTATGCCCGCGCATGTCATCCGGTGTGATCCTTTCAGGAGGTCCGGGCTTTTTCAGGCTGCACCGGTAAAGATATCTTTGGGTATAATTATCCATAGTAGCAATAAAATACACATACCCTCCCTTCGCGTCAATATTGTCCACATCGATAACATCGTAATTCCCGGGCGTAATAAGCTTTATATCCTGCCCGTCCCTGGAAATAAGGTAGAGATGTTTCCACCCGTCCCGTTCGCTGATCCAGGTGAATTCCCTTTCATTGTCCAGCCAATGGGTATTATCGTTTACATCCAGAAAAGCATCATCCTTGTCGGTAAAGATATTTTTGACGGACATATCCTCAGCATTGGCAATCCAGACCCTGTCGGTATTCTGCCTGCGGTTGAGCTGCTGGATCAGGAGCTCGGACGAACCGGGTATAAAATCCATGCGGGCAAGGTAATTGTTCCGTGGATCTCCGGGTATATCAAACCATCGTGTTTCACCTCCGTTGGAAGGCACTACTCCTACCTTAACCGCTGAGTTGGCTGTACCGGTATAAGGATACAGTATCGTCCTTACGGTCGGATAAAGGGAATCCACATTATCAATGATCTTGAACCTTCCTACGCTGTCGGTATTCGATTGCCAGTAGGCGATATTTTTCCCGTCAGGACTCCAGCGGAAACCATCCCTGTCATCCAATTCTTCCTCGTATACCCAATCGAATGTTCCGTTGATGATATTTCCCCCGCCATCCTGTGTCAATTGAGTCATTTTCTCATCTGCCAGGTTTTCGACATAAATATTCTGCAGACTCACAAAAGCTACCCTGTTACCGTCAGGTGAAAATTTTGCAAACATCAATGAAGAACTTTCAAGCCCTTTCCCGAGCTGGAATAATTTTTTTGATCCCAGTTCATACACCCAGTAGTCACCCCTTGTATGATAACGCCATACACGTTTCGTATTGGTAAAGATCAGTAACTTTTGCTGGTCGCCGGACCATATATAATTGTAGATCTCGAGAGGCCTGTCACTTCCTTTGGGAACCAGGTCCGAAGCTGAGATCAGAACCTTCTGTTCCCCGGTTTTAATGGAATTCCAGACAATATCCTCCCCTTCAATGGATTTATTTTCCTCGAGTGTCGTATAACCCGTCCCATCGTCAGTCCATCGTAATTCATGGACACTGTGGGTCCGTAGAAATCCCTGCTTATAAATTTTCTCAAGCGTAAGCTGTGCAGTTTCTTCCTGACCCCATGCATACCATGAAAGGAGCAGCACAAGAAATGTAAGAATGATCCATTTATTATTTCTCATACTTCGTGAATGTTATTATCGTATTAAAAGATGTAAGTATTCTTCCAGCAGGGCTTTCAACAATATTTATCAAATTGAATCATGTAATTACAACTGTCTGTATTGTTATTGTCAAATAGACCGGTAACGATTGAATATTTTTTAATCCCTTTATAAAAAATCAATTGACCCGAAACTTCCCGGGCTGAGTTATTCGTTTATTCATTCCGGAAATTATTAAACGGTTTTTACCTCCGGTTCATTTTTACTTCATTCATTGCCATTTTCACAGCATTGTAGGCATTGACTATGCCGCCGGAAGAACAAAGATCGGACAGTTTCACCACTTCGTGCGTCCCCGGCTCGTAAACATCGCCTTTGTATTCCCAGGTGGACTTTACCAGGATGTCACGTATTTGTTTAGGGCTTAATTCCGGGAAATATTCCATCAGCAATGCGGCTACACCCGTAACCACCGGAGCGGCCATGCTTGTACCGCTCATCGCGGCAAATTTCTGATCTGGCATTGTTGACCATACATTGAATCCGGGAGCAAAAAGATCTACCCTGTCTTTTCCGAAATTACTGAATGAAGCCGTCAGGTTTTTACTGATATTCATTGTGGAAGCACCCACTTCTATCATGTTCCATGCTTCTTTATGCCCCTTGATAAAAACCTTGGTGGGATAATCGGGCAGTGTATCGATATCCTTTCCATCATTTCCTGCGGCATGTATCAGAAGAACGCCCTTCTTTTCTGCATACCGGATAGCTTTTTCGACAGCTTCCCTGTACGGAGAGTAGTCTTTCCCAAAACTCATATTTACAACCCTGGCACCATTGTTTACGGCATAATAAATGGCATTGGCAACATCCTTATCACGCTCATCACCATTGGGAACTGTCCTGATGGATATAAGCTTTACATTGTCTGCAATACCGTTCGTGCCGAAATGATTATTCCTGATCGCAGCGATTATACCTGAAACATGTGTCCCGTGAGATCCCTCCATTCCCTGGAAATCATCGCAATGATTGTTTCCATAATTCCGCTGGTAGGGATCCGAATAATCGTCTCCAACAATGGGGCGTGGATTATAATCGGGGTTATACCCGTACATCACTTCATTTTTATAATAATCAAGACCTTCGGACAGCCCGCTTATAATGGATTTGACCGAGGAAGTACTCCCGTAGTAGGTAAGTATTCTTCTTACGATCGCTGATGCCTCATTGACTATTGAATCATCTGAATTGATTGATTCTACATCTTCAAGATTCAGGGTGTCAACGTCAAGGTAATCTTTGAGAAGGTTAAAAAACCTCGGGATATCATGCGTAAGCTGTTTATAATTTTCATATCCTTTCATCGCACTGGAGGAAGCCTTCATAAAGGCGGCTTTAATTTTAAGCCAGTATTGGAATTCCTTGCCTTTTCCTTCAGTCTGGTCCTTGTAGATTTTGCTCAGCCTGTCATATTCACGTGTAAGTTCATAGGTGTCGTTCACCACATCACTGTCGGGGCCGCCCTGAAAATTCCATCCGTGAACATCATCGACATATCCATTGTTGTCATCGTCTTTCCCATTGCCCGGAATTTCTCCGGGATTCGTCCATATATGGCCCTGCAGGTCTTTCTGTTTCAGGTCAACCCCGCTGTCAATTATGGCTACCGTTACGGTTTTTGACGGTCTTCCCTTAAGCAGATCATAGGCCTTGTACAAACTGATACCTGCAATACTGTCCTGCACCGGGTCCATCTGGATCCAGTTTATTTGCTGAAGAGAATCCAGAGAATCAGCTGCATCCTGGGCAATGGCCCCGGTGATTGTAATCAGACAAAAACCAGCCAGTACCCATAACTTTTTATATATATTCATTTGAGTTAAAGAATGCGTAAGCTGCAATTATAGGGTTTTTTAATCAAATTTGATCCGATTATATCCAGTATCCTCTTATGGAATAATCAGGCAGGCGGGCATGAAACAGCGATCAATACAAATGAATGGCCTGTACAATTGAAATAATAATCAATGTAACTCCGATGAATTTATTCAGGTAAAAAGCCACACTGGCGCTTCTCTTTTTTATATACGAACTTAAAAAGCCGTACATGGTCAGGCTTGAATATTTCCCGATAAATCCTCCGCATATAAAAAAAACAAGGTTCCACCGGCGCAAATCCAGATAATTGTGTGAGGTGAGATAGGTGGTAAGAAAAAGCCAGTAGGGAATTGTCTGCGGATTGATCACGGCTACCAGCATGCCTTTGAGAAAAAATGATTTTCTGACCGGCTGATCATTATTCTCTTCGTGAGGGATTTCCTTCTTGAAAAAGAAGTAGATCCCGGCAAGGAAGAAAAAAAGTATGACAACTATTTTTATAATGGGAAACTCATTGATCTTATTCACTATCAGCTTACCTGATAGAACTGCTGCCGTGGCATAAAAAAGTTCAATAATCGCCGCGCCAAGAATAAACCGGGCAGCGATGCGGGTATTGTACCTGATTGAAATATTGATTACTCCCAGGTTCGCCGGACCGATGGCAAGGGTGCCCATGAAGCTCCCTAACAGACCAATAAAAAAATGAATTAAGATCATGTTTAATGATTCTGCATAATTAATACATCCTGAGTAAGAATAAAATAATTATCCTGAAAATGTCCATCCAAATGCCGGATTCCATATTAAGCGGATTAATTCGACGGGGCTTGTCGGAGATTGAAATTATTACTATTTTCTGACAAAATTAAATCCTTAAAACAGATGTCGTTTTACATAATGTTCTAAACTTGTTCATTCATTCCTTAACCCGGAATGACGCCATCAATGAAAAATTGAAATAAAAAGTCTTCAAAAAATATAACAATCGTGTCAATAATTAATTATTTAAGGACCAGGTTCTTCCCGGGAAGTGTTTATCTGGTTATTCCGCTGATTTTCATTTTACTTTCCTGTAAACCCGGAAACAGAAATCAGCCGGTTGAAGAAAATGAAAACTATATAAATAATCGTCCACCGTTACGTCCCAACCCATACATCGAATTACCCCTGGGTTCTATACGGCCAAAAGGCTGGCTTCTTGATCAGCTTAAACGTCAGAGAAACGGACTGACAGGCCATCTCGATGAAGTTTACAGTTCCGTGGTGGGCTCCAGGAATGGATGGCTGGGCGGCGATGGAGATGGCTGGGAAAGAGGACCTTACTGGCTCGACGGGTTGGTGCCGCTGGCCTATACCCTAAATGACAGCATGCTGATCGCTAAAGCAAAACCCTGGATCGAATGGTCAATCAACCATCAGCAGGCTGACGGTTATTTCGGCCCTGTTCCATTTTCAACTCCGCCGGCTCCCGAACCTGGATTGCAAAGAGGGCTGCGGAAA
>JBJKSY010000453.1:0-5591 GCA_046703645.1 Cyclobacteriaceae bacterium | reverse complement strand
TGATCAAGAAAATCTATTTCCCCCGCCTGATCATTCCTTTATCAAAGGCTATGGTGGGTTTTGTAGATTTCTTTATAGCCGTTTTATTCATGATTGTGCTGATGATCATTTATGGCTTCTCCCCATCAAGTCATTTGCTATGGTTCCCTTTATTTTTTTTACTGGATGTCATGGCGGCCTTGGCGGCGGGGATATGGCTTAGTGCCCTGACCATCCGGTACCGGGATTTCATTCATGTGATACCGTTCATGGTTCAGTTTGGGTTGTATGCCACACCGGTAGGTTACCCCGCCTCCCTCATCCCGGCGAAGTACCAGCTTCTTTACCATCTGAATCCTGTAGCCGGGATCGTGGAAGGATTCCGGTTTGCATTGATAGGTAGCGATTCAATAACTTCATATTCTTACTTGTCGTTTGCTTGTACCATTATACTGCTTATATCAGGAATCATATATTTCAGGAAGGCTGAAAAACTAATGGCGGATTGGGTATAATTAATTTTATTCGTATTCGGGGTTATCCTGAAATGTTGATAATAAACAATAATTATTAGGGATCTTTACAAGTTCGAAGATATCATGCCGGATATTGTCATAAATGCAGAAGGGATTGGTAAAAAATACAGGATTGGCAAAGCACATGCTGCCGATCTCAGGAATGCATTCAGCAATTTCCTTCATGGAATTTCCAACTTAAAGAATTACCGGAATTCTCCTTCGCGAAACAGGAATGAGATCTGGGCAGTGAAGGATATAAGCTTTAAACTGGGAAAGGGAGAAGCCATTGGCATTATTGGCAGGAATGGAGCGGGGAAAAGTACCTTATTAAAAATCCTGAGTCGTATTACCTTTCCCACCATCGGTCGGTTTATGATTGATGGAAGGATATCGTCATTGCTGGAAGTAGGAACCGGATTCCACATGGAGCTTACCGGCAGGGAAAATGTATTCCTCAACGGTACTATTCTTGGAATGAAACGAAGTGAGATCCGGAAAAAATTTGATGAAATCGTAGCTTTTTCGGGCGTCGAAAATTTCATTGATACACCCGTAAAACATTACAGTAGTGGAATGCAGGTACGATTGGCTTTCAGTGTTGCCGCCCACCTCGAAGCTGAGATCCTGCTCATTGATGAAGTGCTGGCTGTGGGAGATACTGAATTTCAGAAAAAATGTCTTGGAAAGATGGAAGATGTTACGGGTCAGGGAAGGACCGTGATATTTGTCAGCCATAACCTGGCAACCGTAAAATCATTATGCTCAAAGGGGATATTGCTCGAAAATGGCAGGATGAAAAGCCAGGATACCATTGACAGGGTAATTGAAGATTATCTCTCCGATAATCTCAATCACCAGTCCATCTTGAATACGATCCACTATTTCCAGCCATGGATCAGGATTAATTCGATTACAATCAATAATGAAGTCAGCAGTGAAATAAATATTCACAACAGCGTTTTAAATATTATCATTGAAGCCGATTTTTCAAAAAGAACTGCCTTTGAATTAGATGTTCATCTGAAAAAATTCGATACAATCTTAGCAAGCTATTCTAATTTTGTACAGGATAAAGTCAAGACCATGGAGCCGGGAAAGCACATATTAAATTATTCAATTGACATTTCAATGATCAAATCAGGCAATTATAATCTCGATCTGTATTTTACTGAGCCCTTTATATCCTGGTTTGCAGTCAGTGAAAGCTCTCTAAGACTGGAAATAATCAATTCTACTCATCATACCTTCCTGAATACTCCAACCCTTAAATGGGGGGCCATCTTACTTAAAGGAGAATTTACATCGGATCCGGGATCAACTCACCCTTAAACAAATAATGACATCCTGATGACAATCCACTTGGGCATTGGCTTTGATAAGAATTATTTATTACCCTTTAAAGCCTGGGCTGCTTCCCTGGAATCCCATAATAGTCATCATGATTTGCACATTCATGCATTGTGCAATGACCTTCCTGCCGGTGATTTAAAGGAAATCAAGGATAGAGTCTCCGGATTTGCCCGATTTTCACTTTATCAATTTGATCATAATATTCTCTCGAAATTTGTTATTGGAAATACCTGGACCACCTCGGTCTATTTCCGTTTATTCCTTCCGGAACTGGTTCCCCCGGATGTAGAAACCTTAATATATATGGACCTGGATACCTTAGTTCTTGGAGACCTTCAGGAACTCTATACCCTGAAACTTAAAGGGTATCCCCTGGCAGCGGTTTATGACAATTATGTGCAGATCCAGCCTCACCTGGATATTCTTGAAGAAGGAAATTATTTTAATTCAGGCGTACTGCTTATCGATATAAAAGCATGGCTGAATATGAAAATAACGGATCATGCGGTTCGTTTCCTGACAGAACATCCCGATAAAATATTATATGTCGATCAATGTGCGTTAAATGCCGTACTCCGGAATAACTGGCTGAAAATATCCGAAAAGTATAATTTTTTATATTCCTACCTACCTCAGGGAATATCCAGGAAACAATTAAATAATTATCTTGCGGAAATAATTGTACTTCATTTTACGTTACAACGGCCTTGGAATATGCTTTGCAAAAACAGATACCGGTATTTATACTTTCATTATCTCAGGAAATTTGGCGTCCGGAATTCAAGGAAATATGAGGATTTTGATCTTATGAAAATTCCTTCCTGGATCAGGATCAGGTTGACGGAATTTTATATCGATCAGGTATTTATACAAAATTTATGGAGATCCGTAAAGCATCTGTTACCCGGGAAAACCAGGGCAATCAATTAAGTCTTTTTTGAAAACTTACTTTTAATATGCACAGCCTGGTATTACAATCCTATGGAAGTGAGGTTCAGTACAGAAGGGCTATTTTATTGATTATGAGCTTTCTGGGAGTTGTGAAAGATGCCATCTCGAATTATAAAATCCTGGTCTTTACAGATAATATTCCTTTTTTTGAAAGATACCTTGGCGGGATAAATATTCAATATATTTTCCTCGACACACAAAAAATATCCGCGTATACGGGTGAAATGAATTTTATTCACCGGATGAAGATCGCCATTATTGAAGAAGCATTTAATTTAAATGACGGGAACCTGCTTTATGCGGATACAGATTCTTTTTTTCTATGTGATCCCACCCCCATTCTGAATAAGCTGGATCCTGCCCAATCCTACATGCATGAGCTGGAATATCCATTTTCTGATTTAAAGGATCAGTCCCTTCCTGCGGGCGAAGAATCTGTTGAGTTTTACAGGAATGTAATCAGCAAGGACTTCCTTTTAACGGGCGACGGACATATCACCGTCCATGAAAAAATGAAATCCTGGAATGCGGGCATTATGATCCTGCACAGAAACCAGCGCGTTTTGATCCCGGATATATACAAGCTGACGGATCAGTTCTTCAAGCTTTCCGGAAATCATTCCAGCGAGCAATATGCCTTTTCGATTCTCCTTCAGGAAAGAACCAATCTGCAGCCAATGAAAGAGTATTCTTATCATTACTGGCATCGGATCCAGAAAAAGATCGTAGATGAATATATTGAAAAAAAAATCATGCTCCGGATCAATGAATATTCTTATTCCCTTATTTCTGGGAAAAGTATGTTCCAATACAACAATTTGCCGGGTATTATTGAACGACATCCGTTGTATATTCAGGATAAGGCCATTCAGGCATTAAATGTGGATAATTTCAGCAGAGGCCTTTACTATTCACTTCAGTATCTTTTAAAACGCCCCTTTTCCTTTAAATTTATACGTGATATTGGCTATCATCTAAAAAGAAGAGCCAGGAATAAATGAATGAAAAAATAAAAGTCGGATTTTGCGTTGCCTATGACTGGCCATTATTAGAATATTCACTCCCCCTGATTTATGACAAGGCCGACATTATAGGAATAACGATCGATAAAAACAGGATAAGTTGGACAGGCCTGACTTTTCCAATGGACGATATGTCCTTCCTCAATATGATTAAAAAAATCGATCGCGATTTCAAAATAAAGATCTGGGAGGAAAACTTCTTCAACCCCAAATTAAATGCCATGGAAAATGAAGTATATCAGCGAAACAGGATGGCGCAATTACTGGGGAAAGGGGGACTTCATGTTCAGCTTGATTGTGATGAATATTTTTTGAATTTTGAAGGATTTATAAATTATATATGGAGAAAAGGTCTCTTTAAAGAAGAACGTTTGAATATATGTTGTCCATTTGTGGTCCTCTTCCGAAAATTGCCGGAAGGATTTCTTGTTGTTTCTTCAGGTCCTGAGGTTAATTATGAATTTGTCCCAGTAGCTACATCTCTTCCAGGCTACGAATTCGGAAGAAGAAATGGTTATTTCAACTATCATACAAAATTCTTTGTTTTACACCAATCATGGGCCAGGTCTGCGGAAGAGGTCCGGCAAAAGGTAAATAATTGGGGGCATAAATCTGACTTCGACCCGAGTTCATATTTTGAAAAATGGGAATCTGCGAATGAAATCAATTATTCTGAATTCAGAAATTTCCACCCCCTTAAACCGGATGCCTGGCCGAGCCTGACATTTGTACCCGCCAGGGATATTGACTCATTGATCACATATTATAATAAATCAACTCCGGCCATTTCAACGATGAAATTAATTATTAAAAATTCGCGGTTGATTTCAGGTATAATATCCAAATTAAATCGATAGGTGAAAGTTTCAATTATACTCGTTAATTATAATACCTTCGATCTGACATCGGCATGTATCGAAAGTCTTTTTAAAAATACCAAGGGCCCTGAAACTGAAATCATTCTGATTGATAATGGATCCGACGACAGGGATCCAAAGGAATTTTTAACCATGTATCCCGGCCTTCATTTAATAATCAACAATGAAAATCCCGGATTTTCAAAAGCTGTCACCCAGGGAATTTCCAATGCAAACGGTGAATATATTTTACTCATCAACAGCGATTGCAAACTCATCAATAATGCTGTTGATATATGTTCTGCATTTTTAGATAACCATTCAGATACAGGAGTAGTGACCTGTAAGTTAATATCATCTGACGGTATGATCCAGCATAATTGTCAGCGTGTTCCATCCGTTGGAACTAAATTGTTTGAGCTGTTCAGATTGCAAAAGGTATTCAATAAAGAACTTTCCGGAAGGATATTGATGGGCCCTTATTTTCAATACGACCGGGTAATTTATCCTGACTGGGTATGGGGAACTTTCTTTATGTTCCGGTCTGAATTACTTAATGGTTTGCCCGGAAATAAACTTTCGGACCGATTCTTTCTTTATGCGGAAGATCTTGAATGGTGTCTTCAATTCCGGCGAAACAAAGTCAAAATTGCTTTTGAACCTAGTGCCCGGGTATTGCATTATTCCGGAAAAAGTGGCGGGGATAAAGAGAAATATATGCGTATGAATGTAAATCTGCTTTTGAATGAATATTATAATCTACCTCAAAAGATTATAATTAAATCGGTTAATTTCATGCTGACAGGTCGATATTCATACTATTAAAAAATGAATTTTAAGATTTCAAAATGATCATCAAAACATTAGGATTAAAATGTCCTCCCAACCTGTAAGCCTTATAATTCCAACCTTTA
>JBJKSY010000452.1:0-6082 GCA_046703645.1 Cyclobacteriaceae bacterium | reverse complement strand
TGCGGCGATCTACGCTGTTCATGCTCGGCATGGTGCTGTATGCGGGAATGGTGTTTGCCCAGGAGAGATCGGTCTCCGGTACAGTAACAGCCGATAAGGAGGCCCTTCCGGGGGTCAACGTTTACATCCAGGGGACGACCGTGGGAACGATCACGGACCTGGATGGTAAATACACGATTCAGGTTCCCGGACCTGACGCTGTGCTGGTGTATTCATCTGTTGGATTTAAAACCCAGAACATTACCGTGGGTGCTCAGTCGACGATCAATGTTACCATGGAAGCCGAAACAACGGCCCTGAACGAGATTGTGGTGACCGGGTATACCATCGATAACAAGAGGGAAGCCACAGGCGCCATTTCCACCCTTAAGCCCAAAGACCTGACGGTTGTTCCATCGGGTAACGTTGAAACCCAGCTCCAGGGCAGAGTACCGGGCGTAACGGTAATCACCAACGGCCAGCCGGGAACCGACAGCCAGATCCGTGTTCGCGGATTCAACTCCTTCGGTGATAACCGGCCGCTGTATATCGTCGACGGTATGCCGACCAACGATATAAGCTTCCTTAACCCGGATGACATCGAAACTACAACGATCCTGAAAGATGCCGCCACGGCTTCCATCTACGGGGCCCGCGCATCCAACGGGGTTATCGTTTATACCACCAAACAGGGAACCAAGGGAGCCAAGAAGCTGACAGTGACCTATGACGGACTGGTAGGATTTACAGATCCTTTGCATGGTATTCCGCAGATGAATCCCCAGGATTTTGCCACCTGGACCTGGAATATGGTCAAGAATACGGCTATGGAAAACGGGACTACTCCTGTCTTCAGCCATCCTCAATTCGGAACAGGCGCAACCCCCGTGATACCGGATTATATCAATGTAGGCGGTAAAGCAGGCGTTATGGGACCGCTCGACCTGGCCACACAGAAAGCCCTGGAAAATGTTGATCCAAGTGTAGGCCCTATATACCAGACTGTGGCTGCAAACAAGGCTGGAACGAATTGGTATAATGAGATCACCCGTGTTGCTCCTATGACCCGTCAGTCATTCGGTTTTGCAGGCGGTGGCGAGAACAGCCGGTTCTTCGTGGGAATGAGCTACCAGAACCAGCAGAACATCCTTATCTACAATTACTTCAAGAGGTATTCCTTCAGGACGAACAGTGAATTCAGCCTGCTGAAGAATCATGTAAGAATAGGAGAAAACCTGCAGGCCACTTATATCCAGAGAATTTTACAGGGGGGAAGTAACGGTTTAACTTCCACCTCGGATGAAAACGTTATCAATTTTGCTTACAGGGTTCCTTCCATAATCCCTGTTCATGATGTGTTTGGAAACTGGGCCGGTACAGCAGCCAAGGGATTCAATAACCCTGCAAACCCTGTGGCTGATCTGACCAATGGCAAAAACAATAAAAACTACAATTATGACGGGTTCGGCAATGTGTATGTTGAGATAGAACCCATTCATAACCTGGTCTTGAGATCAAGCATGGGAGGAAGCTATAGCAATTATTATTATTGGTATTATACTCCGGCAACCTACTGGAACGCTGAAAATACTTCAGCATTCAGCTACGGCGAAGGATCAGGATTTGGTTTTGGCTGGACCTTTACCAATACTATCGATTATAAAAAGGATATAGGCCTCCATCATATTGATGTATTATTAGGCCAGGAAGCTTTGAATACCGGAACCGGAAGGGATATCAGCGGATCAGGTCTGAATCCTTTCTCAACAGATCCGGCCTATATCAACCTGAGTGATGTGAGTTCCAAGGTTGTTAACAGTGATTTTTACAAGGGTTCCAACTATGCTTCCTACTTTGGCCGTTTGAACTATTCCTATAATGACAAGTACCTGGTATCATTGGTACTTCGCCGTGACGGATCTTCCGCATTCGGTTCTGAGAACAGGTACGGGACATTCCCGGCTGCTTCTGTAGGATGGAGAGTATCGAGCGAACCGTTCTGGTCGGGCATTACTTTCATCAACAACCTGAAGCTGCGTGCAGGTTACGGGATCATGGGTAGTTCATTGAACGTCAATCCTACCAACCAGTACAGCCTGTTTGCCTCAAGCCTGCAATGGGCAACCTATGATATCACAGGTTCCAATACCAGTGCTGAACCAGGATTCTATCGTTCACAACTGGGTAACCCGGCAGCAAGATGGGAAAAGGCTATAACAAAGGATGCCGGATTTGACGCTGGACTCTTCCAGGACAAACTGACCCTGAGTCTGGACGTCTGGAACAAGCAGACAGAAGACCTTCTGTTCCAGGTACCGACCACAGTTGAAAACGGCCTCAGGGCAAACACTCCTTACTACAATGTAGGAAAAATGCTCAACCGCGGGGTAGACATGCAGGCGATCACCAACGGAAAAGTGAACAAGCTGTCTTATTCAATAACGCTGAACGGCAGTTTTCTGCATAACGAGATCACTTACCTGGCACCGGGGATCACCTACCTGACCACAGTGAACCCGAGCTTCAGGGGTATCGAACCGATACGTAATGACCTGGGTCATTCCATTTCCGCTTACTACGGGTACAAGGTTGTTGGCCTGTTTAAGACCCAGGCTCAGATTGATGCTGCTGCCACTCAGGAAGGTGTGATAAAGACAGAAAATGCTACGGCAGGTTCTCCGGCACAGGGTGTTGGCCGTTTCCAGTTTGCCGATATCAACGGCGACGGACAGATCACTGCTGACGACCGTACCTACCTGGGCAGCCCGGTACCGAAGTTCACGGGAGGACTTAATTTCACCCTGAACTACGGCGATTTCGAACTCGACCTGTATTCCTATATTGCATTGGGTAACAAGATCTGGAACCAGACCAAGTGGTGGGATGATTTCTATCCTTCATTTGCCGGTGCCTCCATAAGCAAGGAAGTTGCCAATTCCTGGACACCGCAGAACCCGAATGCTACGATTCCTATATTCGAGAATACTTCCAATTTCAGCACCAATACCCAGGCTAGCTCCTGGTACCTTGAAAGCGGAAGTTTCTACCGTATCCAGGATGTTACACTGGCTTATAATATTCCGGCAACTTTCCTGAATAAGATCAATATCCAGAGATTCCGCGTATTTGCCAGTGCCAATAACCTGCTGACCATAACCAAGTATTCAGGACTCGATCCTGAAGTTGGTGGCGCCGCCGATACCAATTTCGGTATCGACCAGGGTAACATTCCTTTGACCAGAAGCTGGACATTCGGAGTGAATGTTGGTTTCTAAACCGGATTTCTGTAAAACAGGAATTAAAATGTTGAACTGTATTAAACGAAAAAATTAAAATACCAAAAAGATGAAAATTGCTAAAATAAGCTTATTGGCATTTGTTTTCATACTGGGTATCACCGTGGGCTGTAAGCAAAGTTTCCTTGATATTCTGCCCACAGGAGCCCTGGATGAAACCAAGCTGACTACCTCAGCCGGATTGCAGGGATCCCTGATAGGGGCCTATTCCTACCTGCTGGGAAGGAGCGGTGACTTTTATGACGGAGTGGACGACTGGTTCTGGGGCAATGTACTCGGCGGGGAAGCCTACAAGGGGTCCAACGCCGGCGACCAGGCCCAGGTGAATGAGATCGCATCCTACAGCCCCCAGCCTAACAATGCATCCGTACTTGAAAAATATGCCGCTTGTTATGAAGGGGTTGCCCGTTGCAATAATACGCTGAAACTTCTTGCCAATGCTGCACCGGAAGTATCGGATGCGGAGAAAACAGAAATTGAAGCTGAAACCAAGTTTCTTAGGGCGCTATATTACTTCGAGTTGAAAATATACTTCAACAATACGCCTTACGTGGATGAAACATGGGATGGAGTAACACCCGTGAAGAATGACCAGGATCTCTGGCAATTCATTGAAGCAGATCTTAAAACTGCCATGAAGGATCTTCCTTCTACCCAGGCTGATGTGGGCAGGGCCAATAAATACGCAGCCGAAGCATTGCTGGCAAAGGCCTACCTGTTTGAAGGCAAGAACAGCGATGCCCAGCCCCTGTTTACCGACCTTTTAACTAACGGGGAAACATCCAATGGACTTAAGTATGGATTACTTCCAAATTATTCCGATGTATTCAGGCCACAGCATGAGAACAGCCAGGAAAGCGTGTTTGCCGTACAGTCCGCCGTTGGGACCGGAACAGTAAGTAATGCCAATCCCGACATGGTGCTTAACTTCCCGTACAGCGGGTCAGGCGATGTTGCAGGGAACTGCTGCGGTTTTGACCAGCCGAGTCTGGACTTTGTCAATTCGTTCAGAACGGTTAATGGACTTCCCTTGCTGGATGGTTCATATGACAATGCTACAAATGCCATCAAAAATGATGATGGTCTTACTTCCGATCAGCCATTTACTCCGGACACAGGACCTATCGATCCGAGGTTAGACTGGAGTGTAGGCCGCAGAGGTATTCCCTATCTGGATTGGGGTCCATTCAAAGGCGCTTTGTGGATCCGTGACCAGACAAACGGAGGACCCTATGCTCCCAAGAAGTTCATTTATATGAAAGCAGATGCTCAAACTGAGGTCGACAACAGCGGATGGACACCGGGTTATGTGGCTCAGAATTATGATTACATCCGTTATGCCGATGTACTGTTGATGGCAGCAGAAAATGACGCACAGATGAACGATCTGACCAATGCCCAGAAACTGGTGAATATGGTCAGGGCCCGTGCAGCGAACCCTGCAGATTTTGTAATGGATTCCAATGGAAACCCAGCGGCCAATTATGTTATCAATCAATATACAACTCCATGGCCGGACAAAGCCACCGCCATGTCGGCGATTGAAATGGAAAGGAAGCTGGAACTCGGCCAGGAAGGCCATCGTTTCCCCGACCTGGTTCGTTGGGGTATTGCTGCTACAGTTCTGAATAATCTCATTGCATACAATAATAAGAACATGTTAGCATCGCCTTATATTGGTGCCACATTCAAGAAAGGTAAGAGTGAGTACCTGCCCATCCCGCAAACCGAGATCGATATTGCAGGAGCGGGCGTGATTACACAGAACCCCGGATATTAATATATAGGTAATTAAATTGCATAATGTTATAAAAAAGAGGCTGTGCGCTGCGCAGCCTCTTTTTATTTATTTCAAATTCATAATGCAACTTGTTTTCAATGGTTAAGATGAATGGTGGTTTTCAAGTGAAAGACACCAGGAATGTTTACCGGGAATTTTAACCGCCAAACACGCCTTTCACTTAATGCAGAAGCCGGGCATTTATGAATATAAGACAATTAAAATTCGTGAATTACTGGCTATATGTTCTTACTTACAGCAAGTACAAACCCATGTTCATGCAGCTTGTTAAATGAATATTCTGCGCTGATGACCGTATCATAAATTGTAAACAGGTCAATTCCGAATCCGTAACCATAGAGTAACCGGTTCGTTAAAAGATCGTTCCCCGTATTATCGCGATAGTTTTTTACATAGCCTAAATCGCTATATCCTTTCAGGTACATGGAAAGATGAAAATGCTGCATCTGGCGTGGAGTAAAATAATCATGATAATCGCTCGAGACATTAAATATCTGCTTTCTTAGAGTGAACTTGCCCTCCATGACGTGCTGGCCTTCAATAACATACAATTCATATCCCCTGAGAGCAAATTCGCTGTATCCCAGGGAATTAAACAAGTTGTAAGGCTGTTCCTCCGGAAAAGAGAATCGCCCGCCCAGACCCAGGCTGAAATTGAGCTTCCAGGGAAGAGGAAAGAAATGGTAATATAATGCGCTAAACCGGGAAAAATTAACGCCCTTGCTGATGCCGATTCCGTAGTTATCCAGTTCTGCCCGGAAATAATTACCCCTTGAAGGATAGGCCTTTATGTCCCTGTTATCATAAAGGAAGATATAATATAGCTGAAAATATTGCTGATAATTCCTTTCGTTATTGAAATAGCGGGGGTTCAGAAAAGTAAGCGTATCATTCACCTTGTTGTAGGTATACCTGGCTCCGAGGGAATGATAGGTATAAAAAGATTTTCTTAGTGTAACGGCTGCCCCGGCTGAATAGAATTCCTTTAACCAGTGATCTGAATTCA